>JBKKCM010000018.1:0-16023 GCA_046712755.1 Nitrosarchaeum sp.
TGATATGTGATGCCTAATTATAGTGGGCTTGATTTTCTTTTGGATTTAAAGAATAAAAAATACTCTGAAATTCGAAAAGTTGTCATTGTTAGCTCTCTTGAACTAGATGAATATCAATCTAGATTTCTCAAAGAACTTGGTGTTAGCTCAATACAACAAAAACCTATTTCGGTTCAGAGTCTTTTATCGCAAATAGAGCCTGAACTTACGCTTTAAATTTCATATTTTAAATTTTTTAATCTATTTTTAATGTGCTTTTTTATTTTAACCCCCAACTTATTTTATTGGTGGCAATAATTTTGAGAAACGGTGCTTCATTTTCCTTCCATGGTTCGTTTCTGACCCATGCAAATTTTTTTTCAAATATTTTGTATATCTGTAGAAATTCTTGTCCTGTTTCCAAGATCATTATTTTTCCTTGAATGCAAACAGCTTTATGTTTTCCAGATTCATAAATATCAATTACTATGCTTGTGTTTGGATTTATTTTCACATTTTTGAATGTCCTGGTTTGATAGTCTGTTGCAATAAAAATACAATTGTCATGATAGATAAATGACACTGGTTTTACATGTGGTCTATCTGCATGTGATGTTGCAATTCTTGCCTCCTCCATGGATTGAAGAAACTCTTCCTCCATTTTGGTAAACATTATCAACTAAAGATCTGCTCTCTAATTTCTGGGATGTACTTGTATATCATGTCTCTTACTTTCATTTGTTCTTCGGCTGTAGGCATTTCTTTTTGTGCACTTAACAAGGTACCACTCATTCCTAGTGCCATTCCCATTATCATTCCATAGACAAACTCTTGTGGATTTTCAACTTTGAGTGTTTCTTGATTTTGTCTTATGTCTTCAAGATAAGCCGGAATTGTTAAAACTGCACCATTGATAGTTTGAGTAATTAACATCTCTATCTGTTCTTCATTCATAACTTGACACTAAAATTATTGTTAATAAATTTGCACCTAAGATATTTAATCAAGGACACAATGATTACTACATGTTTTCATATTTTACCAAAAATGAGGCAAACCATGCTTTACCTGATGTAATCAAAAAATTTGAGTTTGCCCTGGCAAAAAAGAACGAGGTTTCCAAAATAGAACAAGAAATGCAGATAGGTCTTACTACAAATACCTTTGAAGAATTTGTTTTACTTAAACAAAAACTCAATTCTGCAATAATCAAGTTTTATGAAGCAATCGAGATACTTGAAAATACGGGTGTTGTTGTGAAGAGCATTGAACAGGGATTACTTGATTTTCCATCAAAGAGATTTGATGAAGAAGTCTGGCTTTGTTGGAAATATGGTGAAACTGAAATCAAATTCTGGCATGAAAAGGACTCTGGTTTTATGGGGAGAAAACCAATCGAAGTAAGTGATGAATCCCTGATTTGATAATATTTTCTAAATTTTTTTAGCTAAGCAAATGTTCTTTTCTAAGATCATTCCATCCATTTACTAGATGAACCATAAAACTATCTCTATCATTAGTACAATATCCGCATATACACCGTGTCATTTTATATCTCCTATACTTTCATTTGACCAATAATTGTTAAACAATAGAGATTTTGAATAAATTATTGTTTCTGAATTTGTACAAATTGCTCTCATTTCTTTGTTATTTCCTGTCGAGTTTTTTATAAAAAATAATACTTCATCATTATCTTTAATCAAGAAACAAAGATTATCTTTTACAGTGGAACACAATTCTTTTATTTTTGTATTATCCATATCTTCAAAAATATGTTGTGATTTTTTTGAAAGGGGTGATAGTATTTTGTAATCCACTTCACGTTCTTCCAATGCTTCAAATATACTGGCGTGATAAAATTTTATCATATCTTTTTCTGATCCAAGAATTCTACATTCATTTTTTGCATTTAAGATCATATCAAATATCTTACTATTTACTTGATTTCCTCCTTGTAATACTTGGAATTTTTCTTCTGGGTCATCATCAAAATTGTTAACGAATCCTGGAATTTTCTCCCACAATTCTTCTAAAATTGGTCCTGACTGTTTTAATTTTTTTAATCGTTCTGTTTCTGCACTCACTAAGATATGAATCACCTCTTGAATAGATACTGTTGAAAATTTAATTGGATGCTCGAATGTTGCGGAAACTATCCCTTTGTTTTGTAGTGCTGTTAACAAGTGATAAGTTTCACTTCTTGGAATATCTACTGCCTTTGCAATATCAGATGCTGATCTCTGTCCTATTTTTCCAAGATAAAAAAACACCTTTACTTGATTTGGTGTCAATCCAAATGTTCCAAAATAGTCCTTAATTTCATCATAATTTGCCTTATCTACGGGAAAATTACCTAACTGTAACATGCTTGCTACTATTTCCATTATTGGAAACGTCTGTTTTTAGTTTATAACTCTGATCGCGTAATTGTATACAAATACATACAATTAACTACATTTAGAAAATTTTTCAAATTTTTACTTTTTATCGAGCCTGTTTTTTGAATATATGTAAAAATGTGTCTTATTTATCAAAAGATTGAATGATTGTGAGAATTTATTCTGCCAATTCTATTTTGTGGTAATTGTGTCTTTCAGACGTGTTAACCTATCCCGCAATTCGGTAATATGGTGTTTTT
The DNA here is from genome assembly GCA_046712755.1 of Nitrosarchaeum sp. Classification (GTDB taxonomy): domain Archaea; phylum Thermoproteota; class Nitrososphaeria; order Nitrososphaerales; family Nitrosopumilaceae; genus Nitrosarchaeum. The sequence goes on from JBKKCM010000018.1 coordinate 2,621, forward strand.
TTCTTTAGTTGAAGTATCTGATATTGACTTTGTTATGCCTAGCAGTAGTTTGGTTTTTTTAGTCAAAACCATATATGATGTATTTGTTTTATTGATGATCTCTGTTTCAACAATTCTTTCTTCTGTTCCTGCAAGTTTCTTTCTTAGCAAAAATATGCCCGCAAGAACCAACATGGTTGAAAATATATCTATAGGCGTAATTACTTCTGAAAGGATCAATCCTGAAAATAATATTCCAAACACTGACATGGTTGAATACAATAGTACTGTTCTTACTGCTCCGATGAGTTTTAATCCTGTCAAGAACAATAATGTTGACATTCCCGTACCTAGTATGGACATTATCAAAATACTTGGCAATTGTATCAACTCCACATCCATTGGAATTTGAAATAATGCAATAATTGAAATTGTAATTGCTGCACAAATGAACGATGTTATCTGTACCGTTTTTTTCACATCAAATCTTTCTCCTACATACTTACACAAAGTGATGTCTATTGCATACAACAATCCTGAAAAAATTATCAATAAGTCACCTGTTACAAGACTTCCTAAACTTAAATTGTTTTGATAAAGATCATTTCCTATTGGTATGATCATCATTCCTATTATGATCATTGAGAATGGTATGCATTCTTTGATGTGTAATCTTTCTTTAAAAACCATCATGGCAATAACTAGAGAAAAAATAATCTCACTATTGCTAAATATAGAAGCATTTACTGCTGTTGATGTACTTATTCCGTAAAAGTATGTGATTAGTGCTGAAACCTCTGCAAGTCCAATTAATGCCATAAACATTACGTCTTTTCGAGTAAATCTAGAAACCACGGATGATTTTTTTACTAACGGTGTAAAGAATATCCCACAGATAAAATAAACCAAAAACGCCATTACAATTGGATTGATTTCTAGTTGACTGTTTCCTCCGTCTAACATTGGTTTACAAATAACATGAATTAGTGCCGCCAATGCTGCAGCTAGTATGACAAAGTAATATCCATAATGAGACTTTCTTATTAGGTCTAATGCGCTCATTTCCATCTTTGGAAATGTGCCCGATCCTTAATAATATTCTCTACTGTGTTTAAAAAATTTGACGCTAACCGTGCCTATTTTTTTTCTATTCATCTCCTACCTTGACAATTTCAAATGAGAATCCTTGACTGTTATAATCCTCATTGATGATTCTGTACTCTATTTCATTTAATATTGAATTCATTTGTCTTATTATAAAAAAAGGCCAGTTTTTACCAAGATCGTGCTGAATTATGATTTTAATTGTGTTGTTTGTTGGAATTAATTTAAACTGTACATTCATGTTTTGACATCTTTTCTTGAATAGATCTAAAATAGAGTCTAAATTAACATGGCCATAAAAATAATTCAATGAATTTTTGAGATCAACAGTACCTGTCGTTTCTGCAATTTTTTGTATTTTTTCCTTGGAACTTGAATCCATTAATTCACGAAATGTAGATCTAAACATTGATACCCAACCCATTTCGCTAGCTAATTCATTCCAATTAACTTGTTTTTCTAAAAGATGATTGATCAAAGTATTAAGACTAATCTTTTGATCAATACATTTTTCATGTAATTTATTGCTCAAGTCAGAATCAATTCTAATAGAAACATTGTCTGTTTTTCTAAGGACACCATTTTCTTGCAATGTCACTTTAATCTACCTCATTTCCTATATGTGTATTATTCATTTTTTATCTATTTACTTATTTCCATTTTTGGTGATATACATTAGGGTGTTATATTCAAACACTTACTACTTTGTACAATTAACTACATTGTATCTAATTGTATTGTTATGTAATAATTCATGCATGACCCGCAGTATTTCTTGTTCTCAAAAAACTATTTAGTTCGATCTTGTTTTTCAAAATATACTTGGCAAAAATAATATCTTATTTTACATTTTTTAACCAAGTTGTTATTCCTAAAATAACATTCCAATCAGTTTAATACCTATTATTTGTACAATATGTTATTGGAAAACAGTCTAGATAATTTACTGGCCCCATCATTACGTCAAGCAATTGAAGTAAATCTTGGTAAATCAACCTTAAACAAAATTGAACAACGATTAATGGAACGTCATGGTATGGGTATTGCGCAAGCAATCAAAGATTTTCATAAATTTGATAGTGTACTAAGAGAATTTTTTGGAGCTGGTGCTGATGGTTTAGAAACAAAATTCTTACAAAATATTATTGTTCTAAAACAACCAAAGAAGGGAACTGATAACTGGATTACCATTCAAGATCAAACCTTGGCTAAAATATTTCTAGAATCTTTTGCAGACGAAGATAAAAAAGCAATAATTGGGGCTGTTTTAGATGACTCCCTTATCATTGCTGATATTTTGGAACATTGTAAAGTACCTCAAACATCTGGTTATAGAAAAATAAATCAACTAATAGATCATGGGTTGCTAATTTCAAATGGATATGCAGTATCTACAGATGGCAAAAAAATAAAAAAATATAGTACTATATTTGATAACGTAAAAATGGATATTGAGCGAAATGTCGTTGTCGTTAAAATTCAATTAAAACGTAGTTCATTACGTGAAAGTACCATATTACAAACTATTCGATATTAACTAATAATTTAGATACTGTTTTCAATTCCATAAAAATTTTCAAATCCGTTGATATTTTCCAAATTCATGTATACATTTTCTAGATTAAATTATCTATTTATTATAAAAATTATGTTGATTGAAAACTAGTAATTTAAAGTACATTTCTGTGTTTGATTAATGCATAGATTACTATCCAATATCCTGCATACCAAAACAAGTTCACAGGATGTCCTAGATCATACTGTTCCAATACTTCCAAATTATAATACCATGCATCTCCAATTGTATTGCCCAAAATACCTATTACCAGAAGAAGCCATGCTTTACCAATGACCCCTTCTTTGAAAATAATTGCACCTATCACTGCAACACTCAATGTCAATGAAGAGGCGTATACAAATATTGCACCGTAATAGAAATCAAAATTTGGTTCAAAATCATCTGATCCGAATCCTGATAATATGGCATATGATGCCAAAATACTAATTGGAAATACTATCATCCATATTTTTGAAATTTTATTTAATTTGGGCGAAAAAAATCTTATGTTTATAATGATATGAGTCAGTATCAATGGATATTGTGCAAAAAAGAAAACATCTGCAATGGATGGATATGGATCTATGTCTGGGATGAAAAGATCATATGCAAAATATATTACTTCACCTAAAAAAATTGCAAAAAAACCTACTGATAAAGCTAAATATGCTTTTTGAAAAACTTTGGTCCCTTTGTATCTGAATGCAACAATAAATCCTATAATTGATGCTATGAGTGGATTAAAAACTGAAAATACTGATGCTGTTATTTCTGCATCTTCCGGAACAATAACTACATTGATCATAATATGAAAAATAATTACTGATGTGATAATTCCTGCAATTATTTTATAATTAAAAGGACTTTTGATTTTATCAGGTACTATTTCAGGCTCTGGCAATGTTTTTTTATGAATTGTATATTTTAATTCCAATTGGTTAATAAAATCCAACTTTTGAATAGTCTTTTTTAGGCTCAATTTTCATAAGATATGAATAATTGATTTTTGTATTGGTAATCATGGTAATTCTTATTAGTACGTCTAGTTTTCAGATTTTCTATGCCAATTGAAGTCTTTGATGAATATAATTTGCGAAAACTTCCAGATGAAGAACGATTCACAATATGTGAGCAGACATTAAAAAATGAAAAAGATGAATCAAAACGTTGGGATGCGGTATGGCTGATAGGTGAATTAGCTGAAAACAAAGACGAGAACGATCCCATGTTCAATAAAGTATCTGATGTAATTGAATGGGTTTTAAATAACGATGATAATGGAGTGGTAAAACATGAAGCATGTTTTCAAGTCGCTGCAAGAAACATGCGACAAAAAATTCCCGTTTTAGTAAATACTGCATTACATAACAAAAGCATATTGACACAACATGAAGCAATTGAATCACTTGGACTAATGCGTGCATTTGAAGCAGAACCATTAATTCAAAAAGCATTGAATGATTCTAGTATTGATGTAAGAGAAACTGCGGAATTTGTTATTAAACGATTTGCACGAATAAAAAATCGTGATGTTGTTTACAAACCCTCTGCAATTCTGTAATCTTTTATTTTTTTTCAATTTTTAAATGTTATTTGTATGTTTCAGTGAATTAAAATTAGATTTTTTTTGGTTTAAAATTTTAAAACTATTTGCTTTTTCCGATATAATTTTTTACATCCAGTGTTGTTAATGGTTGGGCTGTCTCCCATAACAAACTACAAAGACTGTGTATATTACTTACCATTTCTGATGAATTTGTACACAAAGAGAAATCTGATTCTGAATTTGCAGATGTTTGATTTGCAGTTGTAGAATCTGACATTATCATTTGTTTGTCTTTTTGAACTACCATTCTTCCTTTTGATGGAAGCTTACAAATTTTAGTTTCCGATGCATTAAATCTTTTTACAAATGGAATAAGTTTCAAGTTGTCTAGCTCTACTAGTAATCTGACTTTGCCGCCTTTCTTTTCACAAATCATGATTTTTTCAGGTATTGCACTGTGATACATTCTAGATATATCTTCAAGTGTTGTTGAAATGTATACTGTGTCTGATGAGTTTTCGATTAATTGGGCAATATCTGCATAAATATTATTTCTCCCCTGGACTACTCTGAATGTTGGTACACTTGTACCTTGTTTTGTAGTAATCTCGCTATTGATTTTTTCAACAATTGCCTCTCCACTTTTTTTGATTCTATTTACCTCATCTTCTTTTTTTCTTAGTGCAATTTTTAATGCATCTTGTGGATCTGCTGCAATGCATAGCTTTGGACTAGAAAGTGTAGTTGAAATAATATTTCTGCTTACTAGCTTGTCTACTGTTCTGTACATTCGTGCTCTGTCTATATCTAGCTCTTTTGCAAGCGCACTTGCTGTGATTGGTCCTGCTCTTAATAGATTAAGGTAAACTTTGGCTTCTAACTCATCAAGATCTAATATTTCTTCTAATTCTGATGCTATGCCACTTATTTGATCTTGATACGACATCATTTTGTTTTCTCTTCTAATTTATTTGCCATAGGGAAATTTTGTGTTATTGCATTTAGCACTTGCGCATAATTTCCTAGTTTGCCCAAATCCATATCTTCATCTTTTCATTATTGTTAAGACTAATGCAAACTAAAGGATCAGTGTGTTATGTGCTCAACTAACAAATTTATTGTATTTCTAATTTGTTACACACAATTGCCTAATCTTTGTTATGTCTGAAACAATTATTCCTAAAACTATCTGAATTAATAATTATGATACATTGAATGCAATTACTGCCATTATGATCATTACAACAACATGTTTTGTTCCAGCAACATAAGATCCAGACCCAATTTTTCCTGCAGCTACCCCTCCAAAAACTGCTTCAATTATTGCCATGTTAAATAATGATGCTTCTAATTTTGATACATCCATATCTGCCAATGAGCTAAATAATCCAGCTTTACCGTTACCGTTTCCTGCTGCTAACAATCCATCTTGTACTTTTTCGATTTCTGAAAAGAAACTTGTTGTTAGTAATACTGCAACTGCTAAAAATACTGCAAATGAAATGTAAATTGTATATGTATATGGCTGTAAAGCTGACTTTCTACTTTTTTCAATGTTTTGCATCTCTGAAACATGTCTTTGAATCATCTCTAAATTTTCACTAACATCTCCTCCTATCTTCATGGCCATTTCAAGCAACACTGTTACACGTCGTGATACTCTTGTTCCTGTTCTTTTTGCAAAATTCTCAAATGCATCTTCAATTGGAGTTCCCCAACTGATATTTGCCTTTAAATTCTTTAATTCGGGAGTCAATGATCCTAGATTTCTTTCGGCTGCTTGTTCTATTGCTTTGATAAGATTTGAACCGCTTTGAACTGAACTTAACAATGCCAATAAAAATACTGGCATGTTTCTATCTATGCTGTCTCTTCTTTGAACTTCTCTTAATTGATGGATTGTTAATGGAATGATTCCAACCATAATCCCAAAGATTATGCCAACTTCTTTGATTGTAGTTGATCCTACTAATTCTGAGACTTTAAGACTGATTAGAATTACACTGACTGATACAATAATTGAAAATATGATTGATTTTATTATCTCATTTTTCAGGATTGATTTTTTTGGTATGATCTCATTTGATAAAATTTCTTTTGGTTTTCTACTTACTCTTTGCATGTTCTACCTCTTTGGCACCATTGTATCCATCATAACCAACATCAATATTCCACTTAGTGGGACTACTGCAAATGTAAGAATATTCATCAATGTTAGTAAATCAAAACCCCCTAAACTTGGACTCATAATGCCCATTATTGATAACATGATTACTGCAAGTAACGGGAAAACTATTAAAAGAATTGTATAAATCTCTGCAACTGATCCTAATGATTCTGTAGTTCTTTGTAACAACATCTTTTTTTCTTCTAACTGAACTTTGGCAGTTGCGTTAAAATATTCTTTCAAATCTCCTCCTGACTGTGATGTGATGATTGCACCTTCCAATAATTCTGAATATGGTCCTGGTGGAGTTCTATTGATTAAATCTTTTACTGCAGTGATTAGATCCATTCCAAGAATCTCAATGTTTCTTGTAATGAATCGTGCATCTTTTACAATATCTTCATCTGTTTCCTCTTTTGATATTGATTTGAAAATTTCTTCCAATGATAAGCCGCTAGTGGCAAGTGTTGACATGTATCCAATAAAGTGAGGAATTTCTTCTAACAATTTTGTTGACCTATTTTTTACTCTCACTGGAGGAATTAACTGAAGAATCCCAAATGTCATTGCCATTAGAGCCATTCCTGTAACAGGTGGAAGTAAATAACCTATGATTGCAGGCTGAATGTTGATAAACTGAGTTGCAATTAGGCCAATAATCCCTCCACAAATTCCTGCAATCAAGCTAAAGAAAACCATGCTTGAAACATATACTTCAAAAGGAATTGGCATCATTGCTTGTTTTATTGATTTTTCCATTGTTCTTAATTTTGGATATAAAAATTTTATATGATCATTTAGTAATTTGTAACTATAAACATGAATGACTCCTACTGATTCCTCTTGTTTTTGTTTTGTTATTGTCATCTTCATATTAAATCTCTAATCTCTTTCTTTCATAATATCTTTCAGGATCTGAATAATACTCCATTATATTATTGGAAACTTCCTTATGATCACGTATATCATTTTTTACCATCCATTCTAATGCCAGTCGTCTTTTTGTTAATTCATAATTGATTTTTTCATCTGTTTCTCCATCACGTTCTTTAATTTTACTAAATACCACACTATCGCCCATGAATTCATGTCTGTCCTCTCTTGGATTCCATTTGAATATCTCATGCGTTCTAATTTCTCCTGTTTTATTATCAATCCCATCTATTTCTGAAACCTGAATTATTCTTCTAGCTGATTTGTCTCCTATTCTAATTTTCAGCTGCAATGTAATTAGATCAAGACTATTTGAAATCAAAGATTTTGGAACATCCATAGGTGATGATGTTAATCTAGTTAAAGTGGCCTCTACTGAATCTGCATGTATTGATGAGAATCCCCCATGACCCGTTGCCATTGCTTGAAATAATGTGTACGCCTCTCTTCCTCTAGTTTCTCCTACAATTATGATGTCTGGTCTTTGTCTAAGAGCAGCTCTTAGCAGATCAAATTGATTGATTTCTCCAATCTGTGTATCTGTGAAACTTTGTCTTGACACAGCTGGAATCCAATTTTCATGAGGCAAATTTAGTTCCTGTGTATCCTCGATACTGACTACTTTTTGTCCTGGTCTGATAAATGTCGCCAATGCATTTAGTGCAGTGGTTTTTCCGCTAGCAGTACCCCCCGCAATGAGCATTGTTGCACGTTTTTCAGCAAGATACCACATATATGCAGCGATATCTACTGACATTGTTCCGAATTTTATCAAATCTATAACTGTAATTGGATCTGCCCTGAAACGTCTTATTGTAAATGTGCTTCCTCTTTTTGTAATTTCATGACCGAGTGTAAGATTAATTCTACTTCCACCTGGTAACGTTGCATCGATAATTGGGTCTGCAATTGAAACATGTTTTCCGCATATGTATGCCATTTTTCTTGCAAAATTGTTTAATTCTGATTCCTTTTCATAAATTATGTTTGTAGGAATTGATTCGTGTTCTCGATGCCACACATAAATTGGGATGTTTGTTCCATCACAACTAATTTCCTCAATCATGTGATCTCTCATGAGTGGCTCAATTTTTCCAAGATATATAAAATCACGAACTGCAAAATAATTAATTTTTTCAATATTTTTTGGAGGAATTTTTAGTCTGTATTTTTTTATCATCGCAGCTATTTTATTTTTTAATCTTCGTTCTGCATCTTTTTTTGTTTTAATTTCCCCCAATGATACTGAAAGTTCTGTGATTAACAGCTTTTTGATGATTTCAAAAGCATTTTGGTCTCTTTCTGATAGCTCTGGTTCTATTACCTGATATCTTAATCCTCCTTTAGCTGTGGGGTCTTTTATTATTCCTGCATGAATTTCATTATTCTCCCAATCTAATTTTGATAATGTCATAAACTGGGGAATTTTATTTTTGTTTTCTTCATTTAATCTAGTTGTATTGTCCGGGGAACTTTTATTTGATTTTAAAATACTTCTACTATCATATTGTATTTTTTGTAATGCTGATATCTTATCTTTAAATATTTTTAGTCTCATTTTTAGGTATTTTAACACATACTGTGTGTTTTAACACTTGTTCGTTCATTTGCACAACATTTTGCTTTTACCATAGCTTGAATATCTAATAGTACCATGGTGGATGTTATTCTCTTATGTTATAGGGTGCATCGTTGATGTTTGGGAGAAAATCTAACAGTAATTCAAAATCTGAACCTAAGGCTAAATTTCCGCATGTTGATGGTCTTGCATCAATTTTGACAAATGATTCTATTCCTGTACAATATATCTCGGAATCTATTCCTAAGGTGAATTCTGAGCCTGATTTGCCAAAACCATCCACTAGTAAATCTGTAAATCTGATTCAGGAAGTTCAAAAACTCGATGATAAGACAATCAAACCCTTTATCAATTATGCTGAAGGTAGCATCTTTTACCCTATATTATCCAATATTGGGGAAACACAGGATAACGTTTCGTATTTAGATGATTTAGTTTCTGATGGTATTTTGGCTAAACATGTTTATGAAAAATTAATTGTTTGTCCTATACACCCCAATGTCTTTTCATCAAGCATGAGATTGTACTGTCCAAAATGTCATTCAATGAATGTAGAGAAATTAAATCTCTTTGAACATAAAAAATGTGGTTATATTACTGAAAGTAAGAATTTTGATTTCTCAAACATTGACCATGCTATCTGTCCATCATGTCTAAAAGAAATAAAATTTTTTGAAAAAGAAATACGAGTTCCTGCAATGTGGTATCAATGTGAAGATTGCATTGAAAAATTTGATAATGCTGTGATAAAGCTTCATTGTAGAAAACATGATCATGATTTTGATACAAATTCTGGAAAGTTTATTACTACGTTTTGCTACAAGTTAAAAAATTCAGATATTTCTAATATTTCTGATACTACTCAAATAAAAGATGAATTAGTAAAATTACTACGTGGTTTTAATTTCACAGCTGAATTAAACTCACTTGTAAAAGGAAAAAGTGGTAATATTCATGAAATCCAAATCTTTGGTAAGAGTAAGTCTCATGATGACTCTATTTTGATCTTTATCAAAAATCAATCTACTGGAATAGATGAATCTGTTATGAATTCTATTTTAATTCCAAAACTAGACATTGATCCAAAAAACACTTTGCTGGTTACAGTATCTGATGTTAAAGAAGGTATTGAAAATATGGCAAAACACTATGGCATTAATTTGATTTCTGATCCTGATTTCTCAAAAATTATTTCACGTGTTGAAGAATTTGTTTCTGCTTGGTATGCAAATAACGGTGGTCGAAAATGAAATATGTTAAATCCGATTTTCTCAAAAAAAGACGTGCCATAAATCAAGTTATGGGAAGTGTTGTACTTTTGGGCGTTGTTACCTCCATTGGGTCTGTAGTTTTGTTTAATGGTATGAATCAAATCAACGCATTCTCTTATGATTTGTCTTTTCATGATAAGGCAAAAAATGAAGCATATCGTGAACAAATAATGTTTGAGCACGTGAGATTTGAGCCTGAAACTAGTCAAATTATTCTTTATCTTGCAAATATTGGCACTACTGAATCCACAATTGAAAGTATTACTGTTGTTCAGATGGATACTCAAAATATTTTAGTTGATTGGGAAGATAGTATCAGTTCTACTATCCAGATCAAAGAATCAAGCGATCCAGTTATTCTAGATGCAAATCTTAATTCACTTACTTGGAATGATCCAACCTATCTTAACTCTGAATATAAAATATCCATAACTACATCTAAAGGTAATTTCTTTTCCACTGTTGCTAGTCCATTTAATACATAGAATTAAAATGAACAATAATTTTAAATTCACTTCTCAATTGGATAAAAAACCTAAACTATGTAAACGCAAAGGAATCGCAGATATTATTTCAACTATGTTACTAATGGGAATAACTGTAACTGGTGCTACCACTCTAACATATTTTGTAAATGACTCATTTGTTTCTGGGAATCTATCTACTGTATCATCATTGAATACTGCAACTAAATCTATCCAATTATTGGCATTTGACACAAGAGACTCTACAACTTTGTTACAACTATCTAATCTTGATAATGAATTTGGTGATCAAAAATTATGTGGTGTTTCTTGTACTGGTGTTGGTCTATCTGATAAAATTCCCGCTAATGGCGGTTCTGAATTTGTTATAATTAAAATTAAAAATAATAGTATTGATTCTGTTTTTTTGCGAAATATTCAATTAAATAATGTAATGCATACATGGGACCCTCAAACATCTGATGCAACTCTGAATACTGTACAAAATTTATCTTCAGGTGGTAACTATCCTCACGATGGTAAATTTTCAATATTGCCTAATTCTTCTACTGTTCAATCTGCTAATAATGAAATCCAAAGTGGAAAAACAGTCAATCTTTTGATCAAACTTGGTCCTGATGATCAAGATATTTTACTAAATAAAGGAATTCGTGTTCTGCTAAATATTGGCAGCATTCATCCTGTAGAATTTTTAATTGAAAGTGGTAATGCACAATGATTCATAATAGTTCATTTTATTCTAATTCTAGGCGTGGAATTTCGTCTATTGTTGGTGCATTGATTTTTACTATTTTAATGATTGCTGGTTTTTCTGCCATGAGTTTGGCATTGGATTCACAAACCGATATTGTAAATACACAACGAGTAGTATCTGACACTGAACTCAAAAAACAACAAGAGCAATTTAGGATTGCGGTTTTTACTGATGCAAATAACATCTTAAATGTCTCAGTTGATAACAAGGGTCAAAATCCAGTCGAAATTTCACGTGTGTGGATAACTAACAAAACTCTGACAACTCAACCTGCAAATCCATTTTCTGTTAATTCGGATGATGCATTTGTGCCAACTGGGTTTACGTCAAATGTTCTTTCTAATCAGCCTCTTTACATGATACCTGATACTTATGATATCAAAGTAATCTCAACATTAGGTACCATAAAAATTGCTGAATTAACTGTAGGCGCTGGATCTTCATCTGGTGGATTGAGAGCTGAGCTAATAACTGATCCACCCGATGTAATAATTGGACAAAATGTTACTATTGCAATGGTTGTAACAAATACTGGCTCATCAACTATTGAAGATGTTGCTCCTGGCTCACTTAATGTCACTCCTTTTGCTGCAATAGTTGCATCATCTTCGTCAATTCCTACATCTGTTGATCTTACTCCGGGCGAATCTGTTTTATTTTCTTGGGATTATACAATATCTGGTGGTAGTGGCGATGATGTTACTTTTTCTAGTTATGCTGGTGGAACTGACATTGAATCGTCTACTACTGTTACAAGCAACACTATTTCTGATGTAAGCACATTACGTTTACCTACTGATGGTGGTACTGGTGCAACAGATCCTGATATCATAAATGAAGAATTGCTTGCAAGACCAAAACTGTTTCTGACAATTCCCTCTCCACAGGGTGATTCAGATGCCAAAGCATTATGGGGTATAAATGTGGCAAATCCTGTGAATGCTCCAATGAAAGTAAGTAAACTATCTATTACTGCTTTTGCTCCTGGTGCAAATAATAACGACAAGATTTTTGCTGCAAGCTGTGCCCCTGAAAATATTTTTCCTGTTGGTACAAATAATTGGAATTGCCCTTCTGAAAATGTCATTATGTGGCAAAACTTTGCAAATCCTGTAGTAATAGCCCCCAATTCCACACAGCCATTTTTGGTAAAAGTTTTGCCTGGCACAATTGCCGGACAAAATATTTTAGAAACAGTTGTAGTTCAAGCATCTGTATTTACTACTGTTGGGTCCTTTGGAAAATCTGGATACCAAACTACAATGTATGATGGGGTTGAATCTATTGGTAATGTCTATCTTTCTAGTGTAGTTGATTCTCGTTCTAGCAATAACATAGCTTCTTCCAGAATTGGAATTGTACCTGATAGCACTCAAACATTTAATATTGTTTTTGCTGATCTAGATACTAGTAACACTACTTGGATCAAATCTGGTGGACAATTAATTATTAACATTCCTAAAGACTGGACTAATGTGCAAATTGTAAATAACTATGGATTCTTGACTTCAACAATAACAACATTTGGTGATGGCTCTACACAAATAATTGGTATAACCTCATCTAATTTAGGAGATGCTCTTAATCAAGCTGATACAATACAATTTAGTGCACAAGCACCTAATATCACAAATGATCAAATGTATGTGATGTATGTTTTAGCTCAAGGTCAAACTCAAAATAATTTTTCAATTGGTCCTTTGGCTGAGATTGTTTTACAAGTAGATGCTCCATAATCTTGTTCATTTCGTATTACAATTGTACACTTTTGCAAATTGTAGTGCATTTTGAACACAGATCTCTTTAACATCTTTTTGTGTTTTACAAAATCAAGAATGACATACATAACATCAAAACAAAAAATGACCTCACGAAGAGCTGTTGCTGCAATCATCGCAACACTTCTTTTAGTTGCTATCGCAGTAGTAGGTGGAAGTATCATCTTTGTGTTCTCACAAGGATTCTTTAGTGCTGCTCAAGTAAGCGGTTCACCAAGCATTGAATCCCTAAAGTTCACAGGTTATGAT
>JBKKCM010000019.1:0-61551 GCA_046712755.1 Nitrosarchaeum sp.
TTTTTAAATATACATAAATAGAGATGGGTTCAATTCGCAAATAAGATGAACAATCGTACGTCGTTCGTGCTATTAGCCGTTTTGACTGCAGTCGGTACTTTAACCATGTCATCAGCATATGCTCAAGCATGTGTGGGTTGTGAAGAAGCAGATAATGGAAGAAAGGCAGCAAATCAATTGTTGCTTATGGATATGCCAGTATCTGTTTGGACAGATAGAACAACCTATGATCACAGTGACAAAATTACAGTAAACGGTAGAGTAGCAAATGTTTCTGGATTTCCAGTAACACTTACTGTTGTGAGTCCATTAAATTCTATCGTTACAATTGCTCAGATAGATGTTGGTAATGACGGTAGTTTTGAAACGACTCTCAGCACAGAAGGTGGATTGTGGAAACATGATGGTACATACACCATTAAAGTCAACTATGGAACTTCTCAAAAAAGTAACAAAGTACTTGTTGAATTAACTGGTGAAGCTTCAGCTAGCTCAGACAATTGTAGTTCTTCAGAGATATATCTAAAGGGCGATTATTGTGTACCATACAGTATTTCAGGTGGGATGGTAACTGGTGCAAGCATCAATAATAATGATAACTCAATTATCGTTAGAATTAGTGCAGATGAAGATGGAACACTCACATTAACCCCAGACAAATCAATCCTTAGTGGTATCTTTATGGTACTTGTAGATGGACAAGAATGGAATGATGTGGAAATTAGTGGCAATGAAGTCACAGTAATGTTCCCAGCAGGCACTGAAAAAATTGAAGTAGTAGGTACTTTCGTAGTCCCAGAATTTGGTACAATCGCAGTTATGATTCTAGCAGTAGCAATTATATCAATAATTGCAGTATCTGCAAAATCAAGACTAAGCATTATGCCAAGATACTAAATTCACAACTTTTTTCATTTTTTCATTTTAAGATAGTAAAAGAAATATAGAATCATGCAGTCATGAATTTGTGAAAATTAGAATTATTTCTGGAGTTTTAATTTTATTAATTGTTTTTACTTTGCCAGCTTTTGCAGAATCGTTAATTTCTGTAGAAATAAATTCTAATTCCTATAATGAGGGGGAAACCATAGTAATTTCAGGCAAAGTAAGTACCATCATAATAGATACTCCTGTAACAATGCAACTTTTCAGCCAAGATAATTTAGTAGATATTGCACAGATTACAGTAGCAGAGGATGGTAGTTATTCACATACAGTGAGAGCAGAAGGTCCTCTATGGTCTAAAGCAGGAGAATACATAGTAAGAGTATCATTTGGGGAAGGAAACATTGCAGAAACGCAATTTACTTTTTCACCAAAAACAGAGATATCTGAAACAAACACATTTGAAGTAGATGCGGGCAATCATGGCACATTTGATGTAGAATATTCCATAGAAGGTGGAATTGTAAAAGATATGTTGATAGACGAAGAGATTTTTGCATTAATAGTAATAATTGAATCTACCGATGATGGATCTATTTCATTAGAGATTCCAAGATACGCACTTGATGCAAAAAAACAAGATGAAACAGATGATATATTCATAATAATAATAGATGGAATTGAAGCACCATACCAAGAAACCATAACAGATTCAAACTCCAGAGTAATTACGATCAATTTTGAACAAGGTGATTCAGATATTGAAATAATAGGTACTACCATAATTCCAGAATTTGGCACAATTGCAATGATGATTTTGGCAATAGGAATTATAACAACAATATTTGTTACAAAAAATAAATTTCAGATGCATATTTAGAATTTAGTTAAAAGAGTATTTTTCTTTAAAGGGTGAGACCGAACGAAGTTCTGCTGTTACTTTTTTTAAGATGTTTACTGTTTCATCTATTTGTTGTTGATTGTTGAACAATCCAAGTGTCAATCTTAACGAACCAGTAATCTGTTCATGTGAGAATCCCATAGCCTGTAAAACATGAGATGCTTTTTGTGTATGTACTGAACATGCAGAACCAGTTGATGCAGCTATACCATATTCATCTAACTTTATAATCAAATCTTCACCAGCAACTCCAAGAAAAGTAAAATGAGCGTTATTTGGTAACCGATTTTCAGCATGGCCATTAAGAATAACGCATGGGATTTCTTTGAGAATTTTTGCAACTAGATCATCACGAAGTTTTTTCATGTGAGAGATATTATCAGATAAATTGAGTTTAGCAAGTTCGCATGCTTTTCCAAATCCTACAATATTTGCTACATTTTCAGTGCCTGAACGTAAACCACGTTCTTGACCTCCTCCTAAAATAATTGGAACAATATCAATTCCTTTTCTAATGTATAATGCTCCAATTCCTTTTGGTCCATTAATTTTATGAGAGGAGATTGAAAGTAGATCTACACCTAATTTTTTTACATCGATTGGATTTTTTCCTACAGCTTGAACTGCATCTGTATGAAATGGAATATTTTGCTCATTACATAGTTGAGCAATTTGGGCAATAGGTTCTATTGTTCCCATTTCATTATTTCCAAACATAATTGAAACAAGACAGGTATTATCAGAGAGCGAGTTTTTCAGAACAGATAGATTCACTACCCCATGAGCATCAACAGGTAAATAGATTACATCAAATCCATTTTTGGCTAATTTTTTACATGGTTCAAGTATGGCGTCATGTTCAATAGATGAAGTAATTATTTGAGAATGAGGTTTTTTCTCTGCAATTCCGTAAAGTGCAGTGTTATTGGATTCAGTTCCACCGGAAGTAAGTAAAATTTCAGAAGAATCTGCATTAATCAGCATAGCAATTTGTTTTCTAGCTTTTTCTATAGCTTTATTGGCTAATCTACCATAACGATGTATGGAGGAAGGATTGCCATATTGTTCTTTAAGATAGGGTAGCATTGCTTCTAAGACATCTTCATGAATTTGTGTTGATGCCGCATTATCAAGATAGATCAATCGGTAATCACGTTAATTTTTCCTGATCTATACCCATCTGGATCGATTTTAACTGATAAAAATCCAATTAATTTTAATTTGCTAGTTATTTCATCTAAAATGCCATCTTCAAAAACAGAAATTTTATCTTTATCCACTTCAATTTTAGCAACTCCATTAAGATCTCTAACTCTAACTTGTTTTAAATTTGTAATTTGTTTAACAATTGTTTCTCCTAACTCTATTCGAGTTAATTTTTCAGTTGTGACTCTTTGTCCCCAAGGGATACGTGATGCTAGACAAGAATTAGATGGTTTATCATATACAGATAATCCTATCAGTTTTGCAGTTCTTCTAATTTCATTTTTTGTAAAATTGGTTTCTACTAATGGGCTTCTAATACCATTTCTTTTTAATGCTTCAATTCCAGGTCTATAATCATCTAAATCATCCAAATTAGTCCCATCTACAATAAATTTAACATCATGTTCTTTTGCCAGAGTAATCAAATGATTACCTAATTCCATTCTACAATGAAAACAACGATCAGATGCATTCTTGACAAATTCTTCATTTTGAAGCTCATCATAATCTAAAAGAATTTGTTTTATTCCTATTTCTGAACAAATTTGTTTGGCTGTTTCAAGTTCTTCTTTTGATAAAGTTTTGTAGTCGGCAGTAACTGCTATTGCAGAATGTCCTAATTTTTGAAATGCGGCATATGCTACAAGTGCACTATCCACTCCACCGGAAAGAGCAACGATCACCTTGGTTTTGTTTCCAAACCAATCAATGAGATTATCAAGTTTATCCATAATCAATACCTAATTGCATAATTTCTTTTCTAATCAATGATTCTGTTTCCTTTATTGACTTGTTTAATGTATTTGCAATTGATTTTAAGTCATCAAATTCAATTTTAAAGTTATTTTTTCCTTTAAAGGATGAAACTTTGTATTTTACTACAAACTCTTTTCCATCAAGAGTTAATTTAACGTCATGAGTTGTTCTTG
This sequence comes from Nitrosarchaeum sp., assembly GCA_046712755.1. Classification (GTDB taxonomy): domain Archaea; phylum Thermoproteota; class Nitrososphaeria; order Nitrososphaerales; family Nitrosopumilaceae; genus Nitrosarchaeum. The sequence goes on from JBKKCM010000019.1 coordinate 3,922, forward strand.
GAACAATAAAACGATTTGAAGTAGTTACACGAATTCCCAAAGTTCCAGTTTCAATTACCAAAATATCCATAATTTCATGCATAGAAGCATCATCACAAATTACAGATATGAGATTTGTGGGTCTTCCTTTTTTTGTAATGCCATGGTAAATAGAAACATCTTTGGCGCCTATATTCATAATTTTTTCAATTAGATTGCCCATAATTTCTCCAGATACATCATCAACATTTGTTTCTAAAATTTTAACAGAGTCTAATTGAAAATTATTTTTTTGTGTTCCTTTTACAATCTTTAACACATTTGAAAATTCATCAAAGTCTTTTTTTCCTGCACCATAACCAATAGATGTTATCTGCATTGACGGATAATAATCCATTGAGGTTTTTGAGAGATTTACAAGAATACTAGCACCTGTAGGAGTAGTCAATTCATCTTTTACTTGACCACCATGAATCGATAATCTAGAATTTTTTAAGATTTCAAGAATGGCACTTGCTGGATTAGACATAGTACCATGGGAAAAGGTCATGTTTCCTCCACCTACAGCAATAGGCATACAAATAATTTCGTCATCAAACATACCTAAATCATCTATAGCAATTGCAATTCCAACAATATCTATCAACGTATCAATACTAGATGTCTCGTGAAAATGAACCGAATCTATAGGGATACCATGAATTTTAGATTCAGAAGAAATTAGTGTGTCAATACAAGATTCTGCAAAAACTTTTGCTCTATTGGAAAGACCAACCTCTTTTGTTAAATCTATAATTGCTTTTTTTATTTCAATGCCCTTTCGTTCATGAACATTTTCATCAATTTCTAAAAATAGTGCAGTTGCTTCTATACCATGTTTATCTATTTTTTTAAAATCGATTTGTTTAATGATAGAATTTGATAGAAATTTTTCAGATAGTTTAATACCGTTAAGAATTTTGACTTTATTTGCACCCAAATCCACTAAAGAGCAAAGAAGCATATCGCCAGATATGCCTGCAATTTGAGGATCTATAACAACAACCATAGATTGAAAATTACTAAAAATGCATATAAATTCTATCTAAATAGATAAAAAACTTCATTAGATTTAATTATTGAAAATCAGCAGCTCAATTTATGATTACGATAATAGGTTCAGGAAAAGTTGGTGGGGATGCAGCTTTATTCTCAGCATTAAAGCGATTAGATGATCAGATATTATTACTTGATGTTGCAGATGGGTTACCACAAGGTGAAGCAATGGATATCAATCATATGTTATCAGAACAAGGAATTGATGTAGAAGTAAAGGGTTCAAATAATTTTGCAGATATGAAAGGTTCCAATATAGTAGTAGTAGTAGCAGGCTCTGGAAGAAAGCCAGGAATGACGAGAATGGATCTTTTAAAAATTAATGCAACTGTTGTTAAAAGCGTTGTAGAAAATATCAAAAAGTACGCCAATGATTCTATTATAATTCCGGTGACAAATCCGCTTGATCCAATGGCATATGTTACTTACAAGGTTTCAGGATTTGATAGAAGCAGAGTATTTGGAATGGGTGGAATGTTAGATTTATCCAGATTCAGACAATTCATCCATGAAGCTACGGGGCATTCTCGTGATTCCATTAGAGCAATTGTAATTGGAGAACATGGTGAAAACATGTTACCTCTGCCAAGATTCTCCTCAGTTTCAGGAATTCCACTTTCTTCACTTCTTCCAAAACAAAAATTAGATGAACTTGTTCAAAACACAAAACAAGTTGCTGCCAAGGTTATCGAATTAAAAGGTGCAACAGTACATGCACCAGGAAATGCAATTTCTGCAATGATTGAGTCAGTGGTAAGAGATAGAAAACAAGTGATACCTGTTGCAACATATCTTGATGGAGAATATGGTCATTCAGATGTTACAATAGGAGTTCCAGTAGTAATTGGAAAGAAGGGCATTGAAAAAATAATTGAGTTAGAACTAAATGCTGAAGAAAGACAAGTATTTGATACTGGAGTACAAAGTATAAAGAGTGCAATTTCAAGCATACAAATCTAAGCATTTTTTTATTCAAATAAATATGAAATATCATTGGAAATTCATGAAATTTTAGAGTCTCTGGAAAAAGGAAAAATTTCAGTAAATAATGCAAAAAAGCTATTATCTCTATATTCAATTGAAAAAATAGAAGGTATTGCCAAAATTGACATAAACAGAAGAAAAAGAAGAGGAATACCAGAAGTAGTTTTTGCAGAAACTAAAAAATTAGATGAAATTAAAAAAATAATTAAAAAAACATTAGAGAAAACAAACTCAGTTGTTGTTTCAAGAATCAATAAGGATGATTATTCAAAAATTTTATCGTTTGCAAAAAAATTAAAAGTAAAAGTCAAAACTGGAAAAAATTCATCGTCAGTATTACTTTTTAAAAACCCAATAAAATTTGAGGGTGGGAAAATAGGCATACTTACAGCTGGAACATCAGACATAGGAGTTGCCGAAGAATCTAGGTTGATGTGCGAGGCAATGAATTGTAAATGTATTGCAAGCTACGATGTAGGAGTTGCAGGAATTCAGAGAATATTTCCAGTTTTAAAAGAAATGATAGAGAAAGAAGTAGATTGTATAATTGTGGCTGCTGGAATGGAAGGCGCACTAGCAACTTTAGTTTCATCAATGGTAGATATTCCAGTAATTGGAATACCTACATCTGCTGGATATGGTTACGGTGGAAAAGGAATAGCAGCTCTTGCATCAATGCTACAAAGTTGCTCATTAGGATTATCAATAGTCAACATAGACAATGGAATTGCGGCTGGTGCGATAGCAGCAAATATTGCAAATAGAGCAGTACGAAAAAATAGAACAAAATAACACCAACAATTTAGAAATTTTAGAAAATTATGCAGTCAAGTAACTTCGTAAATCATATATACCATACAAGAACGAATCTTGTTAATATTGGCTGGGAAGAGAATTGTCCTAACTGCTGATCGTAGTTTAATGACAAATTATAGAGGAAATTTTTTGTATGGATTTATTGCATGTGGACCATATGAAGTACTTCCAGAATGGGTTTTTGACAAAGTTTTCTGCCCACCTGTTGAAACAGATCCAATTACAGGCGAATCAAAAGTTGCTCAAGTAGGATTAAGAAGAGTGGAGAGTGCATTACTACAAGGATACAAACGTGACGAAGTCTTTATTGCAAATCCAGAGATGTTAGAAAAATCAATTGGTCCAGATACTAAAGTGGTGGGGATCAATGTGATGGATCCTCTTGGAATGGCACCGGTTACAACAACTATGTCACCTGAAAAATTATCATATGTTGCAATGAAATTCAAAAAAATGTGTGCCAACATTATTCAACTAAAAAAGAAATATGATTTTCATGTAGTAGTTGGTGGAAATGGTGCATGGGAGTTAGCAAAATCAGATAGAATGCAAATTCACGGAATTGATACAGTTGTAGTTGGAGAAGCTGATGAATTAGCATTAGATTTATTTCATGATTTAGAAAAAGGTGATGCGCCAGAATTAATGCATTGTTTTGTAAAGAACATACAAAATATTCCAGTTATTGAAGGGCCTACAATAAACTCCCTCATTGAAGCAATGAGAGGGTGCGGTAGAGGGTGTGACTTTTGTGATGTAAATAAGAGATCAAAAAAAGATCTGCCATTAGAAAGATTACAACATGAAGCAAAGATTAACCTAGATTATGGATTTGACTCTGTTTGGTTACATTCTGATGAAATGCTACTTTATGGATGTGACAATAGAGACTTTATTCCAAACAGAGATGCAATTACAGATCTTTGGAAAGGCCTTAAAGGATTAGGAGCTAACTTTATTGGAACAACACATATGACTTTTTCAGCAGTTGCAGCAGACCCAGAATTAATGCGACAAATTTCAATGATCAACAAACAAGATGAGACAGGCAGGTGGCTTGCAACAAATTTAGGAATTGAAACAGTTGCGCCAAATATGGTAAAAAAACATCTCGGTGTAAAAACAAGACCATTTGCATCTGAAGAATGGGGAAGTGTGGTAATAGAAGGAGCAAAAATTTTAAATAAAAATCACTGGTTTCCAGCTGCAACAATCATCATAGGTTGGCCAGATGAGACTCCAGATGATGTTCAATATACAATTGATATGATGAGTGACTTTAGAGCAATGAATTTTAGAGGATTAGTTGCACCGCTACTTTACCAAGACTTTAGTGAAAAGAATTCTATGCACTTTGGAAACTTGAATGAGGCCCAGTTTACATTATTTTGGAAATGTTGGGAAAATAATCTTCGTGTTATCAACGACATCATTCCAATTATTCTTAGAAATAAAACATATGGTCCACCAATGAAAGTATTCATGTATGGAATTCTAAAAGCAGGTACATGGGCAATTATGAGATATCTGAGAGGATTATGCAAAGATCTATTCAATGGACGAACCCCAGACGAAATAATCGACAAATATGCTAGAAGTAGATCAATTTCTGCTCCTAAAATTCTAACAAAGAAATTATAAATTTTTAATAAAAAGGGAAAGCCCCCTCCCACGCACTAAATCTGCCATTGACTAAAGTAATGATTAGTTATGATTTGTTGGAAATTGTTTAAACGTCATAATTTGTATTATTGTTTTCATGGAATTATCAATAAGAGAATCTACTGACAACGACATTTCATCAATTCTCAGTCTTCTCTATGAACTAGAAAGACCAAAACCATTAGATGACAATGATGTCAAAGTATTCAAAGACAAGATTCATAATTACTTTTCAGATACTCAAAAGATCATTCTTGTAGCAGAGCAGGATGGAAAAATTGTGGGCATAGTTAGCATAATCTATCTACAAAGATTAAATCGTGCAAAACTTGAAATGTATATTCCTGAACTGGTCATAACTGAAAAACTCAGGCATTCTGGTATTGGAAAAAAACTGATACAGCATTGCATTGATCTTGCTAAAAAGAAAGATTGTTACAGAATAAGATTGGAATCAGGAAATCAGAGAAATGAATCTCACAAGTTTTACAAAAGTATTGGATTTGAACAATCGGCTTTAACATTTACCAAGAATGTTCTATGACTCTCAAAGGTCATTCAAATCATTACAACGTAAAATTCCTCAAAGGCTACGGTCATTCCATATCTGTTAAAGATTCCAAAATTATTTTAAAAGATACTCATGATCCTTTCTCAGAACCACTCATAGAATCATGGCATATCAAAAACATGCCATATGAGAAAATTGTTTTGCAAGGTAAAGGCTACATCTCTACAGATGCTTTAGCCTTACTATCTGAGAATAATCGAAATGTAATTTTGCTAGACATTCATGGAAAGCCAGTCACATATCTAAATCCGGTAAGAGAGTCGCATATTGCCACAAAATACAGAATTGCTCAATATGATACATTTAGGGACGAATCAAAGCGCAAGTATCTGGCAAGGCAGATCATAAAGGCAAAGATAGAATCTCAGATTAATCTTTTAGAATCATGTGGGACAGAAGTATCTGAGGGAATTGGAAAAATAAGAAACCATCTTGAGAAAGTAGATGAAAATATCAATAATGCAGAATCTGCATCTAGCAGAATTTACTTTGCTGAATTTTCAAAACTAATCCCCAAGAGATTCGAGTTTAATCCAAGAAATTCTCTACAAATAAGAAAAGATGAGGCAAGTGATGTGATCAATGGGTTGCTAAATTACGGTTATGCTGTACTTGCAGGGGAGATCTCAAAGTTTGTCAACGGGATTGGATTAGATGCATACTATGGGTTTTTACACAAATCTCACAGCAGTTTTCAGAGTCTGGTGTATGATATTATAGAGCCATTTAGGTGGCTGGTAGATTATACTGTTTACAGGATTGCCAACAATGTAAACACAAAGCAGAGGATTTATCTCAAAGACTATGCACACACAAAAAATGGGACTATAGTCTTGGATTATTCCTTAATTCAACGGTTCTTGGAAATACTAGAAAGGACATTTCAGCAAGAAAGAAGGTATGAGTTTAGACATGGGGCAAAGACTAGAGACGGTTTGAAAAATGTTCAGAAAATTACAATAGCAAAGATTATGATTCAGAATTTGGCAGAGTATTGTATTGGAAAGCAAAAAGAGTTTAGAATTTAATTAATTTAATGTAAAACTTCCTATCTGGTAGTTTTTATGATTTTCGCTATTATAGAATATATTGAATCTGTCAAATTCTTTTTCTACTTCATAACAAACTATCATAGATAAATTTGGACCGGTCTTTTCAGTGATTTGATAAGCTATTGGAGAATTGCACTCCTGAGGCTGATTGATGTACATCTTACCTTTTTCATTTTTTAATATAATTCCCATAGGTGAAATATACACATAGTCATCAAGCTCTAGATTTTCCGCTTTAATATTTAGACTAAGAGAAATTATTCTATAGTATTCTTTTTCAGACACTATGATTTTTTCTATGGAAAACGTTCCCAATATAGGATCTATAGTATTAATATTAAGTTGTACATTATTCACAGGTTCTGATGTAACTGTACCCTGTGATGATTGTTGCATTTCTATTTGCTTGTTGTATTGTTCACATGCTTTTGTTTTTTCAACTCCTGCCAACGCATCACCCATCATCGCTTCCATGTTATCCTCTGTTGTTCTAACGTTTTTGTATGATTCAAGATATTCTGTTTTGTATTTTGAACAATCCAATAATTTATCTTCAAATGTTACTGGCTTTTCATCTATTTTTATCGGAATACTATTTGAAAATTCATGTAGTGTAGATTCAATTGTTTCTGTTGGAATGGTTTGATATAATTCATCAAATTTTTGTTCTATTGTCTTTAACGGCAATATTTGGTCTAATTTTTGTTCATCAACTGCGATGTCAAAATTTCCATATACGTAAATTCCACCTATGATTACAACTCCAATTATTACTATTGCAACATATCTTTTGTTGTGATTTCTCTTGAACTGATTTTCTTTGGCACTCATGCCACATTTTGAGCAACGAAAATGTCCTTGCGAGTATTCAAAGTTATGTCTACAACCAAATGCCATTTTGCTCTTGTTTTTCTAATCATTCTAAAAACTTAAGGATTTAGTAAGTTTAGAATCAAATTATTCTATAATTCCGTACTCTAAATCATATTCAATAGGATAGCCCTGTTCAGTATGGCATTCTGGACATACAGTTACCAAATATTCTTTTATTTTCTCTCCCTCAACAACTCTATTACTATACAAAAATTGAAACTCACGATGAATTTTATTTTCACATTTATTACATAAAAAAGATCTTGGATGGAGTAGTTTATCTTTATTTTTTCTCATTGATTCAATACCAAACCAAAAACATGTCAATTCAATATTACATTCAGGGCATTGACCTCGATATTCATATTCTTGAAATCCAAAAACACGATTTTGAGTAGCAATTCCTTTTTTATTTCCAAAATATTTTTCAGCTTCCTGTATTACCTCAGTACTAATGCCAAATGGATCACCTGCCTTTCTAGGATGCCATTTAACTTTTTTATGACTGAGAAATTTACTACAATTCCAACATATCATATCAAGTTCTTTTTTGAATAATCCCAATAATTTTCTAAATTTTCTGGAAACTTAAGGATTTAGAAAATCAAACTCTGCAATTAATTTGGAATGTTCATCATCATTTAGTTTTGTTGCTACTGTTTTGTTTATCATTGGTTTACCTGAGTTTACATTGGTTTACCTGAGTTTACATTGGTTTACCGAGTTAATAAAATCAGATTGTGTTTTTAGTCATATTGCAAAATCCGTGACTGGGAGGGGGGCTTTCCCTTTTTATAAATTTTTAATAGCTTCATCAGCTATAGTATTTCTTTTTGGGGTCAAAGAAACAAAGTAATTTTTGTCTGCTCTTTCAATAGAATCAACTTTCTTGAAAGACTTTGAATTTACATCGAATTCATAGATTCCTGATTCAAGTGTACCTTTAGCATAAATCATAAGATATGTATCTCCATTTGCAGGACTAAGTGGGATAAATGCCATAATGTATCCCTTATACGAATTAATAGGCATTGTATTTTTCATGGGTGGAGCTGCAGATGCCATATACAAGAAGAGATCTTCAATGTTGTCAAATTCCTCATATTCTATATGCATTAAAATTTGTGATTTGTTTCAATATAATAACTTAGAGTAATAATACTAAGAAAACATGTGTTGATTTTTGGAAATTTATGATGTATTTTTTCTGGCTTTTCGGTTTTTTATGATTTTAACAACTACAGATACAGCAAACAATACGACAGCAAATGTCATTTGACCAATTTCCAGTGTACAAAAACAAAAGAGGAAAAAGCCCAAGAAACAAAATATCAAATATCATTAAAATTCCAGAAAGAACCATCGTTGGATGATTCCTTCTGGATTGTTGGCGTGCAAACCAATTATTTCTATAAAAAGAATTTTTGGCATTAAATGTTTGGTTAAAGGATTCAGGTCAGGAGGAACAAATGAAGAGAAGACAGAAAAATAAAACTATTTAGAGAATTTAGGTGGATTTTCTGAATTTAGCACCCAAGATAGCACCTGCAGCAGTAATAATTGCAGCAATAACAGCAGTCCATTGGAAGAAGGAATTATCTTGTTCAGAATCAGATTTTGATGTAGAGACATCTACAGGAACTATATCTGGACAACCATCAGTGTCTTGATAATTGTTTATGGTTTCAGATTGAATTGGACATTTATCGTAATCATCAGAAATTCCATCTTTATCTGAATCTTGAAGAGTGATAACATCAGGACAACCATCTGAGTCATCAGATCCGTTTACTGTCTCAGCTTGTGTTGGACATTGATCGATTTTATCATCAATTCCGTCATTGTCAGTATCTTTTGGTGCTACTACATCTGGACAACCATCCAGATCATCATTACCATTAACTGTTTCATCTTGTGTTGGACATTGATCAATTGAATCAGAAATACCGTCACCATCAGTGTCAGTTGGTGGAACTACATCTGGACAACCATCCAGATCATCAAATCCGTTAACGGTTTCATCTTGTGTTGGACAAGAATCTGAAGAATCTGGGATACCGTCACCATCAGTGTCAGTTGTTGCTGGATTTGTATCAGGACAACCGTCTGTATCTTGATAGCCATTCAATGTTTCAGATTGTGTTACACATGCATCAATAGAATCAGAAATACCGTCACCATCAGTGTCAGTTGGTGGAGGAACTACATCTGGACAACCATCAGTGTCTTGAAATCCGTTAACGGTTTCATCTTGTGTTGGACAAGAATCTGAAGAATCTGGGATACCGTCACCATCAGTGTCAGTTGGAGGAACTACATCTGGACAACCATCAGTGTCTTGAAATCCGTTAACTGTCTCAGGATTAGTTGGACAAGAATCTGAAGAATCTGGGATACCGTCACCATCAGTGTCTGGATCTTGAGCAAATACGCTATTTGGCAATAAAATGAATAGTAAAATGAAACCGATTAAAAGTGATTGGGTATTGTTTTTCATATTTCTTTACCTGTCTTGTGTTTATCTCAATTCCGATATAAAAAACGTTGAGATCATTTCATCCAGTTTTCATGAATTTTAGATAGTTGTAATAAAAAGTTATGAGTTATTTTCTGGATTTCAAGTGTTTGTGAACTTTGAATCCAATTACAGTTGGTGCTACAATATACATTCCCAAGTTTAAAGTAATTACAGAGATTCCCAATCCCAAGACTTCAGCTTCAGAACCATCTTCAGCTAATGTCATAATTGAAAGTGTAGAAATCATAGGAGTGATAAAAGCTCTTACTGCCTCTTGGAACATAGGATGTTCTCTTTCTAGATCAGCAATTGTAGGTGAGAATGAATAGTATAGTTGGTTAAATCCAGTCATAAAAGCCATACCAGACGTAGTACTCATTACAGTGTTATCTCTGATTTCTCTAAGGAACTGTACTTGAGGAGCCAATTCAGTGCCATACGCAGCAGTTGCAATTAGACATCCTGATTTTCCTTCGCCTGAAGTTTTGACAACTTGACAGATACCATTTACTAATTCAGTTCCTTGACCACAAGTTGGTTCAACAGGTTCAGTTGGTTCAACAGGTTCAGTAACACATTTTCCATTAATCAAAGTTTGACCAGATGGACATGTTAGTGGTGTTGTATCACCACCAGAGATAATATCACCAGAGCCGCCGGTAAATTCAAATGTAATTGTAGATTTTAACCCAGAGAAATTAGCAAGAACGGTATAATCACCAGGTGCCTTGAATTGTGGACCATCTGCTTTAAGACTTGTTTGAAAAGAACCGTCAGCATTAGGATGTACTTGAGCTATTGTGACAATATTATTATCTGGTGCTCGAACAATAATTGCGACATCCCCAGTACTAAGGTTTTCAATATTATGTATCATACCAGTAATAACAACTACACCACCTTGTCCATAGAGAATTTTGTCAGTTTGTAAATTTAGATCATTTTTTGGAGGATCTATAGCATCAACACATACATTACCTTGCCATACTTGGTCAGATTCACAATCTTCTGGACCTAAAGCATGTATAGTTCCAACAAAACCATAAGATAATAAAGAAATTACTAGTAGTGCTAGGAAACCCCCAAGTTTCATTTTCATTTTGAATCAGGTTTGAGGGTATTTATGTATTCAATGAAATAAAAATTGACCTGATTATACCCGAATTATGCCTTTTTTGACCAAGTATTGAAGTGATTTTATAAAGTCATCATCTGAAATTTGATCGCTAGACCACCATCTTGCATTATTTTTGATCCAAGCAGGGATTACTCTTTCAGATATTGAATTTTCTTTTGGAGATACAATAATTCCGTCTTTAATCATTTGCTCCAATCCATCAATAAATTCAGAATCAGAAATAAAAGTAGAAGACCATCGTCTTGCATTGTCTTTAACCCAATCAGGAATATTTTGAGTAGAAACAGTAAATGAAACTAGTCCAACATTAGTGTCATCATGAGACAACTGAATTTTATAAACACCTGGTAGAGAATTTTCATTTATTGAGAATGCTGCACGATAACTGCCACTATTGGATAGAATTGCAGCAAAATTTTGAACAACACCATCAGGATGTGTTAAAGTTATAGCTAAAGGAATACCTCTTTTATGATTAGCAATACTACCAGATAAAATTATTTCTTCAGAGTTGCCCGATGATGGAATTGTGATTTTATTTGTGCTTAGTTGCGGGGAATTTGAAAATTGTGTAGTATGTTTATCTCGTAACAAACTGAATATGTTTGAATTTCCAGAGATATCTCTAGAGTCATGATATTTTGCATCAAGACTGCCTCCAGCGGTAGAAATTAATTTTGTTCCAGATTTGTTACAAATTTGTGAGGGCATTTTGAATATTCCTTCAAACACGCCAGTACTAGATCCAGTCTCAACTAAAGTAAAACCTGTAGAAGCCAATCCACCGTACTCAACCCCATTTACAGTACACCGCTGATATCGAATATCTTTAATTAAAATCTCCAACAAAATATCTCCATCTTTACCAACAGTATCCACATTTGGAGAATTGGGATCATTGTTTACTAGATAGATATCAACATTGTCGCTTTTCAAATTAAGATCGGGATCTTTTAGTGTGACTGTTACAGGTTGACCAAATCGATATGTAGTTGAACTAGTAGATACAACTCCTGAATTAGTAGTAATGTCAGATTTAGTAGAAGTTGTTGTAATTACTCCAACTTTATCTAAATCAGAATAAGAAATAGAAATTCCTTTTTCGTCAACTAATCTATTAGTTACAATAAATTTAATTTCATTATCTATTGTTCTTATTGTTTTAATGAAGTTAGGATCTAAAATATTGAGTTGGTTGGTTACAGCATATTCAAGAGAACCAACAAAGTTTGATGAACTATCAGTTGTCTCTTCTAATTCAAATCTGTAAATGGCGTTGTTGACATCATTATCATTATCAAGTCCAAATGAAAATAAATCGAAAACAATTGGTTGATTATTTGTTTCAGCAGAAATACTTCCTACAACAGCACTATCATTAGATGAATCAAAATTTATCACAAGATATACAGTTCCACTTCTGCCAGATATTGCCTGAATATCAGAATCATCTAGTTGAATTAATCCATGTGAAGAAGATAAATCTCCAGAATCAACTATAGTGATAGGTAAAGAACCTAAAGTAGTAAATGAAAGAACAATCGAAGTATCAGTAAAATCAGTAATTCCAAAATCATTTGCAAAGGATCTGAGATCATAGTTTAGCCAGTTAGTCCCATCAATATTTGAAAGAGAAGAATCTATGAGAATAGATTGCAAGTCAGATGCTGAGACTCCAAGATTCAATGAGATTTGCTCAAAAGGAGAAATGACTACAGTGGATGTATCAATAAACAACCTTGCAGAATTTTTGTCAGGTATTGAGGAATTTGAGGTATCACCGCCAATTAATGTTGTGGATGAAGAATGAAATTGCACATCATATGCGTTTCCAAGAGTGATTGGATTTCCAATCTCAAGGGTAGGGATAAGAGATGTGTCTCTAAAGACATCCAAATCATCTTTAATTCCTGAATTGATGTTTTGATCAGGATCAAGAAGAACTACAGGAAATTTTGTTCCAGGTTTTAATGACTTGAACCCACCACCAACAGTCAAGATAGGCTCATTTATTGAAACAGAAGATGTGGAGGAGCCGGTAAGAACAGAGAGGGATTTTTGATTATATTCTATTTGCCCAGTTTGACCTCTTGGAGCATCACCAAGAATTACAATTATAGATTCATCATTATCATCAGCGCTATCAAATATTCCAGAATTTGGACCGCTCTCTACTAAAGTGACAATTTGTGAAAATGGATTTCCAGGTATTGCATCATCAACAGAAGTATCAGGTTGCTCATCATTTGATTTTAATTCCATGATGTTTCCCAGTGTGATTGAAAGTTGTCCATTATCTTGAAAACCTAAATTAGAAAGATACGGAATCAAATTTACTAGTCCTGCATTGCCGTTAGCAGAATCAGAACCAGAATCATCATATGCCTGATAAAAAGTAGCAATTGTGGAATCAATGTTGAATGTCCATGAATCTTCATCAGTTGGATCTTGATTTAATTGAAAATCATTTACAGTTAGAAAAACTTCTGAATGCTGTGGATATAGCTCCCTGTCTAGATCCATAGAAATATTTGTACTCTCATCATATTCAAGAACAACACTTTGTGGGTTTCCTCCAGCATTGTATTGAATTGTTACATCACCAAAAGAAAAGAGTTGGATTAAGGGCCAGGCATCTGAATCTAGTCCAATTTGTCCAGAAGGGATATTTGGATTAGTGTTAATTGATTTTGCATTTCTTACAACATTATTAAGATTGACAGAACTTGTTGGTGTTCCAGTGCATTGATTAAATGAAGCATCACCATTTGTAAAACTAGAGATACCAGTATTTCTTGGAACAGCAAAACCATCAGTTTCAGAAAGAGCGATTCCAAAAACAGATGATGTAGTATCTCTACTACAAAAAACACCAAAGTCTAAACCTTTACCAGAAGCAGCAGATTGTGTAGAATCTGCTATTTTTGCCTTGTCGATATTTGCAAAATATGCATACCAATTACCATCAGTAGATTGAACCATTCGTAGAGATTTACCATTAAGTGTAACATCAGGTTCACCCTTTCCTTCATCTGTGTCTTGAAGATTTGAATCTCGAATTACAACTTCAACTACCATAGAGCCAGAAAAACGATTACCAAATAGGGAATTTTCAGCTGAAACAAACAGATTTGGGTTACTGGTAGCTTCCGCCTGTATAATCGGGGTTAAGAACATAAAAGAGATAATTGCAAGTAAAATGATTGATTTTCTGCGTAACACAACAAAAAATATTGCTTATCACAAATAATCTTGTCGCATGAATTATCTTCAGAATACTTGTAATACATGGAGTAATTACTAAAACAGATAGAAATGTTCGTTCAGAGAACAAAGGTTTTACAGATTTCACTATTAGCCATATTTTCCGCATTTATTGTGGAATTAGTTTTTGGTTTAATTTCTAACAGTCTAGGTCTGATTACAGATAGTGTTCATGCGTTGCTGGACAGTGTTGTTACAGCAATACTGCTTTTAGCAGCTAGAATGGCAATCAAACCTCCAGACGAAGAACATACCTATGGTCATGGAAAAATTGAAGCACTTGGAGGAATGATTGGCGGAATTGCAATTTTTCTAATAGCGGGATTTTTCATTTATGAATCAATTCATAGATTACAAAGTCCTCTACCTAGTACATTGCCAGGAATTTTTGCAATTATTGGTGGGCTATACACAATAGGAATAGATATTTTTAGAATAATTCTTCTTCGAAAATCAATTAAAAAAATTGGAGGTACAACTCTCAAAGCTGATTTTTATCATGCGTTTATGGATCTTGGTTCAACAATAGTTGCAATTGTAGGAATTGTGTTAGTATCATATGGATTCTATAATGGAGACTTTGTTGCAGCATTAATTCTAGGAGTGGTTTTAGCAATTCTCAGTTTAAAATTAATTCACAAGACAGCGCTAGAGCTTACAGATATCATATCACCAGAACTTGTAAGAAAAGTAAAAGAAATTGTTGTAAATACAGAAGGAGTGATAGGAGTTGAAGCAATTCTAATGAGAAGATCAGGGGATACAATATTTGCAGATGTTACAATATCATTAAGAGGAGATACCAGTTTTGACAGAGCACATGAAATTAGCAGCATGGCTGAAAACAATATTAAAAATAAAATGTCAAATGCAGTAATCACCATTCATTTTGAACCAGATTGGAAGAATGTCCCTCTAGATGCAAAGATTAACGATATTGCAAAAAGTGTAGACGGGGTCAAGGGAGTTCACAATATAATATCTCATAAAACCAAAGGAAAGACATACTCAAATCTACATGTAATGGTGGATAGAGAAATCAACCTATATTCCGCGCATAAAATATCAGAGGTGATAGAACAAAAAATTCAAGAAAACATACCTGAAATAGAACATGTAACTATTCATCTAGAACCATTTCTTACGGTTCCAATAAATTTAAACGTAGAAGATAAGATCACTGAGGAGAAAATAAGAGAGATTTTAAAAAAATACACAGCAATAAGAAAAATAGGCCGCATAGTTTCTCTAAATTTTGAAAACATTCTTAAAATTGACATAGATTGTTCATTTGACAAGGAATCATCTATTGAAAAAGTTCACGATTTAACATCAGAAATCGAACATGTCATAAGGACTCAGATTAAAAATGCAGTAATTACAATACACCCTGAACCTATTTGAAAAATCAAACCAAGATACTTGTAAGATACATGATAAGCATTCCAACTGAAATGCCAGATACAACTGCTGCACTTGAAAGATTTTTGTCATCTTCTTCCCGTATCCACTTAAAGATGATAATTATTACTTGAAATATTGCACCTGCTCCTATTGAAAGAAAAACTACAGATGTAAATGGAGAGTAAACAAATCCACCTACCCATGCACCAAAAATAGCTGGAGCACCAGCAATCAATCCCAATACCGCAAGTTTTCCTATCATTGCTTTTCCTAGTAATGATGATTTGTCTCGTGATAGAGGGGATGCAATTGCAATACCCTCAGTTGTATTGTGCAAAGCAAATCCCACTATCAGAAAAGTGCTAAACGCAATTGAACCAAGACCAACAGCTGCTCCAATTGCAAGTCCTTCTCCAAAATTATGTAGTCCAATTCCTATTGCAATCATTAATGCAACTGCTAGAGGTTTTGTAATTCTAGATGATTCTGCTTTTTTTACTAATTTTTCACCAGAATAGTATAATCCAAGAAAGGACAGTACGATAACTGTTGCAACAAGCAATACACCATTAAAGCTACCTGCAAGATTTTCTTTAGACACATCTAAGGCTTCTTCAACAGAATCAATAGCTAAGAATAGTAAAAGCCCTACAGTTATTGCCAAAAAGAAATGATATTTATTTTTGCTAATCTTTTTGATGAATGGAAGCCATAGTAATCCTATCATAACAGGTATTATTCCAACGTAAGTACCAATTATCGCAAAAAATCCAACAAGTTCAAGACTTGGTTCTAATGCAGGTGCAGCAGCTTCTATTTCTTTTTCAAATCTTGTTCCATCACCTACAGTAAGTCCAATTAGGTATGGTTGTGCCACATTCCAATCAAAAGGAATTCTTACAGTAGCTGTCTCATATCTTTCCAAAAACCTATCAGGTTCAATTGCTGCAGGTTGTATTCTATCATTGATATCTGCCATAACAATCTCTACAGGAATTGGTCCCGTATTTCTAACGGTCACAATTATTTCAGAGTCTACAAAATTGACTTTCTCCATAGTAATCTCTGGTAATGATACACCTAAATCTAAAAGATCAGAGCCGGGGCCAAAGATGTATGCCACCAAAAGTATGAGAAACACAAATGGAATAATCCCACTTACCATTATCTTACTTTTTGATGATTTGTTGCTAATTTCCATATTCTATTCCTGTTTGCAATTTTTGATTGGGATTATCATTTACTAGAAATATTCCAATCCATCCCTTTTCTGAGAATTCTACCTTGTGAGCATGGAATAGATATTTTCCAGGATAATCATATTCAAATTCCATAATACCTCTCTCAGTTTGAGACAATGTTATCATGTCAGTGTATGTAGAAGGAACAGTGTCAGTTCCTGTGGGATAATAATGGTATAAATTGCCATGCAAGTGCAGATTGTTTATTGGATCAAATTCTACCATATTTACAACATAAATTCGAATCAATTCATTTGTTTTGATCTGAATAGGATGATGTTGGTAATAAAATGGAATAGTGTTCGCAGCATAGAAATTATTTTCAGTATCAAAATCAGTATCTAGACCATTTAGAACCATAACCATTTCATCAGCAGGTGGTCTTTGCTCTTTTGGATCAACTATGTAAACACCATACAATCCATGTACAATATGCTCTTCAAGAGGCATAACATGGCAGTGATATGGATGAACCCCCACTGGACCTGCTATAAATTCATAAGTAAATCTACCACCTCCTGGTCCTACTGGCTCAAAGACTCCATCCATTTCAGCTGGATGAGTACCATGAAAATGCATTGTGTGTGATTTTGAACCGTTGTTGATGAAATTAACTCGAACTAAATCACCTTCAGTTGCACGAATTGTGGGACCAGGAACAGTTCCATTGAAAGTCCAAACATTGTAAAAAACACCAGGTGAGATTTCTTGTATTTTATCATCTTCTGCGATAATCGTAAACTCCCTTAAGGTGGTACCATCAGGTAACGGTGAAACTCGTCCATAGTTGAACTCTCGTAAATATTCCATAGGATCAAATTCTACCGTAGAAGCAGTATAAAGTGGATCTAAAACATCTCCAGATGTTTGAATTACTTGACCTGAATGAGTAACAAACACTTTTGGTTCTAATTGAGCCTCGGAAAATACCGAAAAAACAATAATTGTTGAGACGCCAATAATTGCTGACAACATCAACATAGCAGTTGATCGATTAAGTTTCAAGGATAATCAATAAAGGTAATTTGGTTATTTAAAAGTTAGCCTAGGCTAACTTTTTTAGCCTAGGCTAAATTTATGAAGTAAAATGAATTACATTTATTGAAAAATTAGGTTTAAACTGAAGAATGTCAGAAATAGATTATGCAAAGATCAGGCATTCTTTTTGTGATTGTAGGTAGCATAGTAGGCGTGGGAATAATACTATCATTTTATGGAAACCAAGTAATTTTTGAGGATTTGAATACAGGAGAAGGCCAAGTCAAATTTGGAGGAAATTTGATAATTCCAGTTGAATTAGATAATACAGAAACGCAAACTGGAATTTATGCAATTCAGATAATTAATTTTAAAGAAGGAATCACAGCAAAAATATTAGATCCATTTGACAAAGAAATAGAATCTCAATCAATGGATGAAGAAGTTTTTGAAGGACGATTCAACATTACAGTGTCAGGAATATATAAATTAGTTATTGAAAATACAGATGAAAAAGAAACCAAAGTCTTTGGAGTGATAGGACCAGAACCAGATGCAGGTAAGAAATCATTAGGATTCATTTCCCTATATATTCTCATAATTGGATTGATTGGAATGGTAGGAGTTGCCATTTATGCAATCAAAAATCGTAAGAAATCTTTTAGTTAAGATAACTATCCATTTTTTCCAATCCTTCAATTGTTGCATTAAAGGTATCACCGTTTTCTACAATTTGAGTTAATTTTTCAGTATTTGCAGAAAATATAGATTTTCCATTATTAGAATTTTTAAAAATAAATCCATGATCTAACAAATAAGAAAGCCTTTCAGAAACTTCACTTTCAGAAATAGAAGATTTTTCTGCCAAAAAGGAACATTCTTTTTCACCATCTTCTAATTCAGCTAAAATAGATGATGTGACAGGATCAAACATGCAATCAACTACTTTTTCTCTATCAAAAGTATCATCCATTTATAATCATCAATCTTTATGTGAATTTATAACTTTTCTAAGTGAAAATTACGCAGGATTTACACCAATAGGATAATTAGTAAAATATTGTAATTACAAATAATGCAGAAATTATGTATTAAAGACATATCAGGAAAAGGAGAGCATTGTTTCTGTATCGAAATAGACGCTCAAAGAGGAGTAAAGAAGTGCTGCAAATGCAATCAATGGAATGTACAAGGTAAAGACTGGACAGAAGATTCAGACTTTAGATAAATTTTAGAATTTAACTCAATATCTCAGATTGGAGGCTAAAATAAGAAATCAAGTGTGAAAATTATAATATTTGACCTGTGCTGAATCCTCTTTGAAACACATCTAATTGACGCCTAGCATGGTTTTTATCGGGGTAACTAAGAATTTTTGAATACTTGAGCACTCAAGAATTTAGACACATTGTTAGGATTGTAGGAAATGATATTCTTGGAGCCAAAAAGGCTATTGTGGGATTAACCCAGATTAAAGGAATAGGATATAATTTTGCCACAGCAATTCTAGATACACTAAAAATTAACACTAATACAAATATCGGTTTTCTATCTGAATCAAATGTTCAATCAATTGAAAAATTAATTACCAATCCCATAGCAGGAAATTTTCCAGTATGGTTTCTTAACAGAAGAAAAGACATTGAGACTGGAGGAAATAGGCATCTATTGACATCAGATATTCCTTTTACTTTAAGAAATGATATCGAACGAGAGAGAACCACCAATAGTTGGAGAGGTTATCGTCACATGTATGGACTAAAAGTTAGAGGGCAATGTACAAGAACTACAGGCAGAAAAGGAGGAGCAGTAGGTGTTGCCAAAGCTGGAAAACCAGCTCCTGCACAAGCAGCAGCTGCACCGGCAGCAACAACAGCAGCTACACCGGCAGCAACAGCAGCTACACCGACAGCAGCAAAACCTGCTGCCGAAAAGAAAGCAGCTCCTACGGAGAAAAAGAAATAGGTGAATTGAGTGGGAGATCCTAAATATCCAAGAAGAATGTGGAGAAAACCAAAGAGACCACTTAATTACGAATTAAAAATGGAGGAATTAAAAACTCTGGGCACATTTGGTTTAAGATCAAAAAGAGAATTATGGAAAGCACATACAGAATTATCTCGTGTCAGACATCAAGCAAGATCACTGCTTGCTTTGAGACAAGAGATCAGACTAGAAAAAGAACCAATTTTGATGAAATCATTATCAAGAATAGGGTTAGTCAGTAATGAATCCACATTAGATGATGTGCTCAATCTTCAAGTAAATGATTTACTTTCACGTAGATTACAAACACTAGTATCAAGAAAGTTTGGATTTAAAACACCATATCAAGCAAGACAGGCAGTAATTCATGGACATATAATGATTGGCGATAGAAAAGTAAACATTCCATCATACATTGTAACATTAGAAGAGGAAAAGAATATTCATTTTTCACCAGAGTCCAATATCCCAAGCATGTTAGAAAGTACTAAAAAACCAGAATCAAAACCTGAAATTAATGAAGCCGTAGAGACAACTAAAGTAGAATCTTAGAATAGAAAGATTTTCAATTGAATAATTACAAGAATAGGTTTAACAGTAAATAACCCCTCATATTATCAGATAGATCAGTCATGTGTTCAATTATCGGTTATTATGGAAATGAAATAGCAGCACCAATAATAGTCAAAGGATTGAGAAGAATGGAATATCGTGGATACGATAGCGTTGGAGTTGCGACCGAATCAAATAGTCATATTGAGACAAAAAAAGGAGTTGGAAAAGTACAAGAAGTAAATTCCAAGATTCATCTTGATACATTACCTGGAAAAGTTGGAATAGGTCACACCAGATGGGCAACTCATGGAAAAGTGACAGATGCAAATGCACATCCACATTCTAGCAATTCTGGAAAACTGGCAATAGTACATAATGGGATTATAGAAAATTTTGAACAATTAAAAAAAGAATTAGAAAAAGAGGGATATGTTTTCAAAAGTGAAACAGACAGTGAAGTAATAGCAAATCTTCTCCAAAAAAATTATGAGATAGTCAAGAATGTTAAAAGTGCAATAATCAGAACAGTTTCAGAATTAAAAGGTCATTATGCATTTGTTGCAATGTTTGAAGACGGGCAATTGGCAGCTGCAAGATTTCATGAACCATTAATTGTTGGAATTGGAAAAAACAGCTATTTTCTCTCAAGCGACGTTTTAGGATTTATTGAACAAACAGATAATGCCATTTACATTGAAAATGGTAATTTTGTTATAATTGATAAAGACATATTACAAATTTTAGATTTTAATGGTGAAAGCGTAAAACAACAAATTACAAAAGTATCAAAAGAATTTGCAGATGCATATAAGGGCGACTATGCACATTTTACATTAAAAGAAATTTCAGAGCAGCCAGATACTATATTCAAAGCAGGGGAAAATACAAAAGATGCAATTAAAAATGCAGCAAACAATATTAAAAATTCAAAGAACATCTACATAACTGGAAGTGGAACTAGTTACAATGCAGCGTTGATTGCAAAACAAGTTTTAGCCAAATATGCAAAAATAAAAGCAGAGGCAATAATTTCAAGTGAGTTACAATTTTCTTCAGATACAATTGAACCAAATTCAACATTAATTGCAATTTCGCAAAGTGGTGAAAGTGCAGACGTATTAGATGCGGTAAATATTGCAAAAAAAGTAAACTGCAAGGTCATTTCCATAGTAAATTCACTTACATCGTCTTTGGCAAGGGAATCAAATATTGTAATTGGGATGAATTGTGGCCCAGAGATAGGCGTTGCAGCAACAAAAAGTTTTACATCACAAATGATCATAATATACAAAATCACAGAAGAGTTATGTAATGGAAAGTTTGAGATTAGCTATAAAGAGATATCAGAAGCAATTTCAAAAATTCTTGAAAATCATGCTCAAATTAGGCATATTGCTAAGGAAATTAAAGGAATTTCAGATATCTATGTTCTAGGTAGAGGAATTCATTATCCAATAGCAATAGAATCTGCTTTAAAATTAAAAGAACTGACATACATTCATGCAGAAGGAATACCAGGAGGTGAATTAAAACATGGTCCATTGGCACTTATGGATTCCAATGTATTTGTGATTATAATTAATCCAAAGGATTCAACATATTTGGATACATTAACAAGTGCTAGAGAAATTAAAGCACGTGGTGCAAAGATCATCGGGATATCAGATGAAAAAAGTGATGTCTATGATTATTGGATAGAAATTCCAAAAACTAGTGAATTAGCATATCCTATTTCAGAAACAATTCCAATACAATTGCTTTCATATTATGCTGCAATTGAAAAAGATGCTGATCCGGATTATCCAAGAAACTTGGCTAAATCAGTCACAGTGAAGTAAAAAGTCGATGATATTCTTTTTCAGATAGCATTAAAAAATGAGTGGAATCATTTCCTGTTTTTATCATAGATGCAATAATACTACCGCCTGCACCAACACCTTCTTTTGCAAATCCCTGCGAGAATGCTTTTAGTCCTGAAAATTTAGAATTTTCAAGGCCAGGGTTAACAGATATTACAGGAATATCTGCAATTTCTGAAACAAGTGATGTGAAATTAGCACTGTTATCATTAGATATGTAAGAAGTAGTTCCAATAGCAGTGTTTTGTTCATTGAATCCAATTTTTGAAGCAAGTGCTAAAACAGCAGTCATTTGCGTACCACCTGCTAACATTACTTTAGTGATTTCAGATGCGGAACTTAACATACCAGCTACAAAGGCAATCATAGGATCACCAACTTCAGCTATTACATGGTATGGGTTATCGGAAGTTAATCGCCCTAATGCCAAATTAACAATTTGATTTTTTAATTCAACAGGATTATTTGGAATACTAGAACTTACTTTAGCTTTGAATCCTAATCCTCTCAATACAGCAAGAGCAGTGGTTGTGCCGCCAGGAATACTTTCGCCTATTATCAAACAGTCAGTCATAGATGCAAGACTTCTTCCTACCATTCTTCCATAATCTACTGCCTGAGATACTTGAGAATTACTCATTGCAGATTCAACTGAAATGTTTTTCCCATATACCAAACCAGTGTGGATGAAAGGTAGCTGAGGTGGAATTTTACTTCCAGCATTAATTACAATATGAGGAATACTGCATGATTCTAATGCAGTTTTAGTAAGTAATGCTGGCGTAGGCTTGCCATCAGGAGTCATTGGAATTTTATCAATTGTTTTACAATAACCATAGTAAAGATATTCAGCATCTGCTGGAGGAGTGAATTTTATTGAATCTTTATCAGCACCGGCAAATGTAATGCCTGGGATTTCACATGTTTCAGTATAAGAAATTACAAGTGCGAATAAAAAATTTCCAGATTTAAGTGTGTCAATAAAATCATGAGCTTTGTTTGTATTACCAAAAAATTCAAAATCATCTAAATAGGTCATTGTTACATCATGTCAACAAATTCTTGTTCAGTTCGCTTTTGCATGACAAGATTAGTTATTTTCTCTTGTCCAATGGTAGATGTTAAAGAATGTCCATAATTATGGCCAGAATAAAGGACAAGATCATCATTCAACGAATAAAGAACATCAAAAAGACTATGATACAATTCTTTTGCACTGCCTCCTGGCAAATCTATACGTCCACAATTTCCTACAAAAAGCGTATCACCAGAAAAAATTTTTCCGTCTCCAATTAGGCACATACTATCTTTAGAATGCCCAGGAGTATGTAAAATAGTCAATTTTGAATTCCCAAATTCAATTACATCACCATCTTTGACTGCAATATCATGTTTTAATTCAGATTTTTCATGTTGAATTATTTTTGCATTAGTTGATTTTATCATTCCTTCATTTCCCAAAGTGTGATCAAAATGATGATGAGTGTTGATGATGTATTTTATTTTTAAATTATTTCGTTTGATGATTTGTTCAATTTGATCAAGATCCCAAGATGGATCAATTATTATTCCTTCATTAGTATCTTCATCTTCCACAACATATGTGAAATTCTGCATATTTCCAACTTGGATTTGATGAACTTTCATAATACACCATCTTCAGATTCTGGGGGGATTCCTATTTTTTCAACAAATATTTCACCACATAGATCTCTTCTTTTGGGCATGCCTCTCTTCATTTTATGAAATGTAACTGTCATATCACTTTGTACAAAGATATTTGCAGTTTCTCCATTATCAGGATTGACTCCAGAGGGAATATCAACTGCAATTTTAAAGCAATTTGAATCGTTGATGTATTTTATTGCACTTGCATATGGTTCTCTTATTTTTCCAGAAATTCCAGTTCCTAGTATTCCATCCACAATTATGTCTGGAGTGAAATCAAGAGTTGCATTAATACCAGATATCAATTTAACAGATGACATTTTTTCCAGAAGCGACCAATTCCATTGACTTTCTTCAGTTTTGATTTTATCTGGAGTTCCCAGTAAAACTACTGTAACTTTTGAACCATAACCTGCAAGATGTCTAGCCATAACTAGTGCATCTCCACCATTATTTCCCAATCCAACAAAAATTAAAATATTCTTTGATTCAAGAGTATCAAATTTTTCTGCCAGTCTTTTAACTGCTATAGCACCAGCATTTTCCATCATAAATTTTTTTAAAAAACCCATGCGATGTCCATTATTTTCTATTTGCATCATTTGTGCTACAGATATTTCCATAATTAGAATACATAAGAAGCAAAATAAGAGCTTTGGCAAACGATTTATCCTAGGTTTTGCCCATACACGAATATGACATTGAAAAATGTAAAGTCATCTTTGAATAAAATTGCAAAATCATTATCAGAAGTTCAAGATGCCAGAGAATTTTTGCTAAAAAATACAAGAGAGATAATAATTCTTTGTAGTAAATCCATCATATCAGTACATAAAGGAGATATAAAATCTGCAAAAAATAATCTAAAACAAGCAGATGTGTTGCTAAAAAAATACAAGAAAAAAGCTACGTCTGATCTTCGAAGATACATGATTACTCCAGAACAAGAATTTGTTGAGGCAGCATCTCTAATTGCTATTGTTGAAAAAAATGAAATTCCTTCAGAAAAGGAATTAGATGTAATGCCAGAATCATATGTTTTAGGATTAATGGATTGTGTAGGAGAATTAAAACGGATGATTTTTGATAAAATTAGGATTGGGGATGTAGATAATGCCTCAAGAGTTTTTGAAATAATGGAAAATTTGTATTTGCATTTGTATCCATTTTCAATGTATGATAAAGTTGTAAAAGAAGCGAGGAGAAAAATTGATGTAGATCGTATTTTAGTCGATGACGTTAGAGGTGCAATCACAGAAGAAAAAAGACGTTCTGAACTAATCAAAGCATTAAACAAACTACAAAAATAGAATTTGCATAAAATGAAATTAGTGCGGGTGATGGGATTTGAACCCACGAACTCCTAAGAGACTAACCCCTCAAGCTAGCGCCTTTGGCCAGGCTGGGCGACACCCGCAATAAAAATTTCTTGCATGGTTTTTATAATCCTTGATTACTTTTTTGTTCGTATGTTAATTCCTGTGAGATGTTTTACTTGTGGAAATTTAATTGCTGATAAGTTTGAAGATTATCAAAATAAAGTAAGATCTGGAGAAGATCCAGCTAAAGGACTAGACTCTTTGGGGATAAGCAGATATTGTTGCAGAAGGATGTTATTAACCACTGTTGAAACTATTCAACAAGTTATTCCATTTTATGAAGCAATACAGAGAAGACACCAAGAAGTCCAATCTGAGTTAGAATAGTTTGCCAAAAATAACTTCCATTGAAGGACGTATCATTTACAATAGTCGAGGAAGTAAAACTATCGAAGTTGATATTATATCAGAAAATAAATTTCTAGGTAGAGTTTGTGCACCATCTGGAGCTAGTGTTGGAAAATATGAAGCAGTTAGCTTCCCAAATGAAAAACCAGAAGAGAGCCTAAGAATATTAAATGAAAATTCCCAAAAATTTATTGGGTTAGAATCATCAGATCTTAAAACAGTACATGAGACGCTAAGAAGTATTGATCAATCTCCAAATTATTCAAAAATTGGTGGAGCACTAGCATTTGCAGTAACTATCGCATCAATGGAATCTGCTTCAAAATCATTAGACAAGCCTTTATTTCAAATATTATCGTCTGAATCATCTTTCAAGTTTCCATTTCCATTGGGAAATATTTTAGGAGGCGGGGCTCACGCAGGACCAGGAACACCAGACATTCAAGAGATTTTGATTTGTGCCATAGGAGCAAAAACAATCAGAGAGGCTATTGAAACTAATTTGTCAGTTCATAAAGAATTATGTCATGTTTTAGAAAAAGAGGATCCTGATTTCACTAATGGGAGAGGAGATGAAGGAGGATGGGCACCAAAATTAGAAAACATAAAGGCATTAGAACTTTCAGCAAAAGCTTGCGAAAATTTAGGATTTACGTTGGGAAAAGAAGTAGCTTTGGGAGTTGACTTTGCATCATCTACTCAGTGGAATGAAGAAAAACAAAAGTATGTTTATGAAAGAGCAGGGTTTGTCAATTCTTCAAAACAACAAATTGAAT
Organism: Nitrosarchaeum sp.; assembly: GCA_046712755.1. Classification (GTDB taxonomy): domain Archaea; phylum Thermoproteota; class Nitrososphaeria; order Nitrososphaerales; family Nitrosopumilaceae; genus Nitrosarchaeum. The sequence goes on from JBKKCM010000019.1 coordinate 30,068, forward strand.
TTGCTGCAGATATTATTCAAAAATACAAATTAATCTATGCAGAAGATGCAGTTCACGAAGAAGCATTTGATGATATGGCAGAACTAACTGCTAAATTTCCACACACATTAGTTACAGGAGATGATCTAACTGTTACCAACAAAGATATTCTGACCAAGGCAATTAATTTGAAATCTTGTAATGCCGCAATTCTTAAAGTTAATCAGGCAGGTAGTCTTTATTATGCCTTTGAATTTGCCAAAGTAGCAAATCAAAACAACATAAAATTAATCACATCACATAGATCAGGAGAATCTACAGATTCACATATTTCTCACATAGGATTAGCAACAAAGTCAAAAATGCTCAAAGTTGGGATAGTTGGCGGAGAGAGAATAGCAAAACTAAATGAGCTTATACGTCTATCAGAGCATGATTTAATACGCGGTATGGCAGAGATTTAAAATCGCTATGAGTGAACAAGCAGAATCCACAGAAATCAAAAAGAAGATTCTATCCACAGGAATTAGAGTAGGAACTCCAGTTAAAACAAAATTCATGACACCATTCATTACAAAAGCTAGTCCTGAAGGACTATACATGCTAGATATTGACATAACTTTAGAAAAAATTAAAACAGCTGCCAAATTCATCAACCGTCTTGGAACAGATAAACTCATCGTCTGTTCGGCCAGACAATACGCAAATACTCCAATTGAGAAATTTTGTGAAATGTTAGGATCTAAGAAACTACTAGGAAGATTTATGCCTGGCACTCTTACCAATCCATCGTTACCATACTACATTGAACCAAAATTGGTTCTAATTTCTGATCCTCAAGTAGATGTACAAGCAATTACTGAAGCAACCAATGCGGGTATTCCAGTAATCGGAATTTCAAATACTGATAACATTACATCAAAACTAGATGTGATTATTCCAGCAAACAACAGAGGACGAAAAGCTCTTGCCACAGTTTATTGGCTATTGGTTCGTCAAATTCTCATAGAAAGAGGAGAACTAAAAGAAGATGAACCAATGAAATACGAGATCGATGATTTTGAAACAAAGATAACGGAAGAGGAAATAGAGTAATGCAAATTAGAACGCCGGCAGTAGCCGGAATGTTCTATCCAAGTGAAAAAAAAGAATTAAAAAAATCTATCAAAGAGTGTTTTTTGCATAAATTTGGTCCAGGCAAAATTCCACCATCAAATATTAAAAAGAAAATTTTTGGAGTTATTTGTCCACATGCAGGATACATGTACTCAGGTCCAATAGCATGTCATTCATTTTATGCAATATCATCAGACATACCAGAATTATTTATAATAATTGGGCCCAATCACTGGGGAATTGGAAGTAGTGTTGCAACAATGAAAGATTGTAAATGGAATACACCGTTAGGAGATGTAGAAGTAGATTCAGAAGCAGCCGAAGAAATTTCACATATATCAGAAATAATTGATGTGGATTATTTTTCTCACACACGAGAACATAGTTTAGAGGTACAAATACCCATAATACAAGAAATGTATTCAGATTTCAAAATCTTACCAATATCTATGATTAATCAGAATAGAGATGCCGCTAAAGACATAGGACTGGCAATTGTAAAAATTGCAGAGAAAAAGAAAGTCATGATTATTGGTTCTTCGGATTTTACTCATTACGAACAAAATGAATTTGCCTATAAACAAGACATGGCTTTGATTGAACCAATATTGAAATTAGATGTAAAAAAATTTTATGATGTTTTAGAAGATAGAAATGTAAGCGCTTGTGGTTACGGAGCAATTGCAGCCACCATGATAGCATGCAAAGAATTAGGTGCTACAAAAGGAGAATTGCTCAAATATGCCACAAGTGGAGATATTACAGGAGATACAAACTCAGTTGTCGGGTATGGATCAATAGTGTTTATTTGAAATCTAAGGCTTCTGCACCTGGAAAGGTAATTCTTTTTGGTGAGCATTTTGTAGTTTATGGAGTAAAAGCAATACTATGTGCAATAAATAAACGGGTTACAGTAAGTGCCAGCAAAATACATGAAAATATAATTTCAATTAAATCAAACATAGGAGATTTGAACATGCCACCAAATAAATCAATTACCGAAATTAAATCACCACTAAAACCATTTTATTTTTTAGCAAATAAAATGATAGAAAAACATAATCAAAACACGGGAATAGAAATACTAGTTCAATCAGAAATTCCTTTGGGAGTAGGTTTAGGTTCTTCTTCTGCTTGTTGTGTTGCAGGTGCAGCAGCCATCTCAAGATTATTTTCTGAAACATCAAAAAAAGAGATTTTAGAGTTGGCAATTGAAGCTGAAAGAACTATTTTTCAAAATACATCTGGTGCAGATTGTACCGTGTGTACTTTTGGAGGGATTATGGAATATGATAAAAAAAATGGATTCTCAAAAATAAATTCAGAACCTAATTTTCATTTGGTAATTGCAAATTCAAAAATTGAACATTCTACAGAAGCAATAGTTGCAAACGTAAAGCAATTCAAAGAGAAAAATGAGGAAAAATTTTCCAATCTATGTAAAGAAGAATCAGAGCTGGTCAATAATGTCCTAGTTCTTTTGAAAAATAATGATTTATCAGGTCTGGGTAAAAATATGTTAAAAAATCAAGAATACTTGGAAACAATAGGCATATCTAATGAAAAATTACGTTCAATGATTGAATTGGCCCAAGAATCATCATTTGGAGCAAAAATAACTGGTGCAGGTGAAGGTGGATGTATTATTGCATTAACTGATGAATCAAATTTAGAAAATGTGGTTGAACAATTTAAAAAGAAAAACTATGAGTGCTTTTCTGCAAAAATTGACTTCAAAGGATTGGATACTTTTTAATGGAATGAATATTTGGTGACAGCATGATTCTAATAAAATTAGGCGGTTCAATTATCACCAATAAGGAAAAGCCATTATCCCCAAGGAAAAAAACAATTGAAAATATTGTTAAACATTTAAAGAAAATAGATGAACCACTCGTAATTGTTCATGGGGGAGGTTCTTTTGGACATTATTGGTCTGTAAAATATGATATGCATACAAAACCAACGAAATATAATATACATGGAGTGTCTGTTGTTAAAAATTCAATGATTGAATTAAATAAAATTATTTTAGATGTATTTTTAAAAAATAAATTAAATCCATATTGTCTTCCACCCACAGATTTTATGTCAGGTAATAAACCCATTATAAACAAAATAAAAGAAATTGAAAAAATTGCAAATGTTGGATTAATTCCAATTACTTTTGGAGATGCGCTTTGGTATGGGCACAAAAAAACATACATTTTATCAGGTGATAAAATTATGACACATATTTCAAAAATTCTAAAACCAAGATTGTGTATTTTTGCTCTAAATGAAGATGGTTTATACTCTGATCTAAAATCGAAAAAATTAATTCGTGAGTTAAAAGGAGAAAATCCAATTATTTCAAAAAATAATATGGATGTTACAGGAGGCATGACGAGGAAAGTTGAAGAAGCAACAAATATTTCAAAGATTGGAATAGATGTGTTTTTTGTAAATGGTAACAAACCTGAAAGAATTGTAAAAGCGATTAAAAATAGGAAATTTGAAGGAACGGTGTTTAGAGGAAAAAGAAATGGGTGAAGAATATCTTGTTTTAGTTGATAAGGATGACAATCCAATTGGATCAGAAGAAAAAGTAAAATGTCATTTACCAAATGGCAAACTCCATCGAGCATTTACAGCGTTATTATTTGATAAAAGTGGAAGATTGGTTCTAACCAGAAGAGCTAAAGAAAAAATGCTGTGGCCAGGAGATTGGGATGGAACCGTAGCTAGTCACCCAAGAGAGCCTGAAACATATGTCTCATCAGCAGAAAGAAGAATGCCAGAAGAATTAGGCATCACATGTAAGTTAGATTATTTGTTCAAATTTGAGTATCATGTTCCATACAAAGACATAGGCTCAGAAAACGAAATTTGCGGTACACTTGTTGGAATAGTAAATGATTCAATTCAATTTAAGGTAGTTGAAGATGAGATAGATAAAATTAGATGGATTTCAGCTAAGGAATTACTTTCTGAATTAAAAAATAACCCAAAAACATATTGTCCTTGGATGCTAATTGCATTAGAATTATTAGATAAATCAGAAAAATCAATGTTAAAAAAATATGAAGGGATTTTATCATTATGGATTAATTCAGAATTACAAAAAGAATTACAAAAAGCAATTAGAGAACATATTCCAGATAATAAATGGAGATTAGTAAAATGAAAAAAACAAAAACAATTGAAAAAAATGCAAGAATTGTCAATAAATATCTAAATTCTAAACTAAAAGGAAATCCCAAAATGCTTTATGATGCTGCAGCACATTTGATTATTCATGGGGGGAAAAGACTTAGACCACATATGGTGATCAAGAGTTGCCAAATTTTGGGAGGAAATACAACAATTGCAATGCCAGCTGCTAGTGCAGTAGAAATGATACACAATTTTACTTTGGTTCATGATGACATTATGGATAATGATGAGATGCGTCATGGTGTACTTACTGTTCATAAAAAATTTGGGATGCCTATTGCAATACTAGCTGGAGATGTGTTATTTTCAAAGGCATATCAAATAATTTCAGATTCAAAATTATCCAAGGATGCAACAGTACAATTAGTTTCCAGATTAGCAAAAGCATGTGTGGATGTATGTGAAGGACAATTATTAGATGTAAAAATGGCAGAGGAGAAAAGAATTCCATCACAAAAAGAATACATTACAATGATTGGAAAAAAAACTGCCGCATTATTTGATGTGTCATGTTCAATGGGAGCAATTTGTGCAACAGGTAATCAAAAAGATATTTCAAATTTGTCAAATTTTGGAAGAAATTTGGGAATTGCTTTCCAAATTACAGATGATCTTATTGGAGTTATGGGGGATCCAAAAATTACAAAAAAACCTGTGGGAAATGATCTGAGAGAAGGAAAGAAATCACTTCCAATTCTCATAGCAATAAAATCAGCTAAGGGAAAAGATAAAAAAACAATTCTCAAGGCATTTGGCAATCCAAAAGCAACTAAAAATGACCTCAAAAATGCAGTAGATGTAATTCGCTCACTTGGGATAGAGGAGAACGTAAGGACGCAGGCTTTAGAATATGCAGAAATGGCAAAAAAATCACTTTTAAAATATTCAGGTTCTGCTAAAACAGAATTAATAGATCTCTTAGATTTTGTAGTAAAAAGGAGTGTATGATTGGACAACATCTAAGATTTTTTATATTGTTTTACATTAGTATGTTGATCAACGTACAATTCACAACAACTATCTTAATTATGATTCCCAATTATCCATTATTTGCAAACACAAATTGCAGACAGGATATCCATTGTCATCATTACATTCCATCTTGCATCGTTTACAAATCTTCTTTGATATTTTTAGTTGATTGATTTCCGTACTCAAGTCATATGAATTTACTTTTATAATCATCTATAGGACCACTTATTTACTAGTTTGAGATATTTTAGCTTTCTAATATTGCTCTTAACATCCAAGCAGTTTTTTCATGTTTTTCCATTAGTTGTGTGAGAAAGTCTTGTGTTCCTACATCATCTAATTTTAAGCAAGACTTTATGTCTTTTCGTAAATTACGAATGACTGTTTCATGATCTGCCAAAAGATTTGCAATCATTGTTTTTGCAGTAGGATATTTTGCTGGATGTTCTTTGAGTGTTGCTGATTTAAGAAATTCGTCTAATGTTGCAGGAGTCTTTCCACCTAATGTACGGATTCTTTCTGCAACGGCATCAATATCTTCATCTATTGCAGAGTATTGCGCTTCGAATAATTTATGATATTGTGGAAAGTCTTCACCAGTTACATTCCAGTGATAGTTTCTTGTTTTTGTATATATGATGTATTGGTCTGCAACAATGTTACCTAGTATGTCAATGACTTTTTGACGTGAATTTGAAGCAAGTCCTATGTTTGTTTCCACGTTAGTATAAGCAATTATTTAATTGATAAACAGTGCTGACAAATTTGTATGTGAACCTGACATGAATGTAAGTTTGCCTTAATAATGTATTTCATAAATTAAGAGTATGTCTAAGAAAACCTTCAAAGAACTAGAAAAAAATTGGAAGAAACTAGAACAAGGTGAAATGGCAGAAGTTCATCAGCTTGATCTCAAAAAGGAATATGAGCAAGACGAAGAATACGAAGCATCGGAAGATTAAGTGATAGAGTAAATGAATTTAACATATTATTTTCTTGTTTTGATAGTTTTTGCATTGATCATTAGCGCAAAAAACAAAGTGTCATTCAAATCATTAAATTACAATCAAACGGAAAAGATATGGCTGAAATTGAATTAAAAATTGAAGAGATGCCCCAAGCCTATGTGGGCAAAGGAGTGGCCATTGTAGACCCAAAGATAATTGAAAAAAATAATTGGCAGCCTGGACAAATTCTAGAACTATCATCAAAGAAAAAAAGCCATGTCAGATTATGGTCTGGATTTCCAGAAGATTATGACAGTGAAATTATTCGCGTAGATGGTCTGACTAGATACAACATTGGTGCAAGTATAGGGGAAATGCTTTCTATTAAACCAGTTGAAGGAGTTGATGCAGAACAAATCATATTATCTCCAATTGAAAAAATTCATGCAGAGGGATTACACGAGTACATGTCATCGCTTTATCAGGGACATGTATTTACTACTGGCGATACAGTTATTGTCAATACTCAGATGGGAAGTAAAATTCAACTAGTTGTAACTAGTACAAAGCCATCAAAACCAGTATTTGTCACTGAGGATACAATATTCAAGTTGGGCAATATTACAAAATTAGATGATCCCTCCATACCAAGGATAACATACGATGATCTAGGAGGATTGAAAAATGAAATTCAAAAGATTCGTGAGATGGTAGAATTGCCCATGAGACATCCAGAATTATTTGAAAAAATTGGAATAGAATCACCCAAAGGTGTTTTGCTGTATGGTCCACCTGGAACTGGAAAAACTCTATTAGCAAAGGCAGTTGCAGGCGAAACAAATTCCCATTTTACTTCGCTTAGTGGTCCTGAGATCATGGCAAAGCATTATGGAGAAAGCGAAGAAAAATTACGAGATATTTTCAAGCAGGCAGAAGAAAATGCACCCAGTATAATTTTCATCGATGAAATTGATTCTATTGCTCCTAAAAGAGAGGAAGTTTCAGGAGAGTTGGAAAAAAGAATTGTCTCCCAACTTTTGACATTAATGGATGGTATGAAAAGCAGGGGTAAAGTAATAGTGATTGCAGCTACTAACAGACCAGATTCTATTGATCCTGCTCTTAGGAGACCGGGTAGATTTGATAGGGAAATAGAAATTGGAATTCCAGATGATGAAGGAAGATTGCAAATTCTAAACATTCACACACGAGGAATGCCATTGGATAAAAAAGTAGATCTTAAAAAAATATCCAAAACAACTCATGGGTTTGTTGGTGCAGATTTAGAAGTACTTTGCAAAGAGGCTGCCATGAGATCTCTTAGAAGAATTTTACCTGAAATTAATCTTCAAGAAGAAAAAGTTTCAAAGGAGATATTGCAAAAAATCAAGATAACCAGTGAAGATTTTACTGATGCACTAAAAGAAGTAAGACCGTCAGCTCTCAGAGAGGTTCTAGTCCAAACTCCCAATGTTAGCTGGGATGATGTAGGTGGTCTTGACGAATTAAAAGAGACATTACGTGAAGCAATTGAATGGCCATTAAAATACAAAGATGCTTTTGAATACGCTCAAATCAAAGCTCCAAAAGGTATCTTGTTGTATGGGCCTCCTGGAACAGGAAAAACTTTGATTGCAAAAGCTGTTGCAACAACAACTGAATCAAATTTTATCAGTATTAAAGGTCCAGAATTATTATCAAAGTGGGTCGGAGAATCAGAAAAAGGTGTACGAGAGATTTTCAGAAAGGCTCGTCAGGCAGCACCGTGTATAATATTTTTTGATGAAGTGGATGCCCTTGTACCAAAAAGAGGGAGTAGTGACTCTGGATCACATGTTACAGAAAGCGTGGTATCGCAAATTCTTACTGAAATTGATGGATTAGAAGAACTACATAATGTTTTGATAATTGGTGCAACAAATCGATTGGATATCGTGGATCCTGCACTTCTCAGACCGGGCAGATTTGATAGAATAATTGAAGTTCCAAATCCAGATGCCCATGGTATAGAAATGATATTTAAGATTCACACACAAAAGAAGCCTCTTGCAGATGATGTTGATCTAAAAAAACTAGTAGATATGGCAAAAGGGTTTAGCGGAGCTGAGATTGAAGAAGTCTGCAACCGTGCAGCACTTTTGGGAGTTAAGAGATTTGTTGAAAACAAAGAAAAATCTGTCAAGTCAATTAAGATAACACAAAAAGATTTAGAGCACTCCATAGAAGAAATAAAGAAAACAAAACCCTTATGATTGATTTTAAAAATATTTTGGTAGCATATGATTCTTCAAGAATTTTAACCGCATAGACAATAGAAGAGAAAGATCATTCTTGAAAGACCTCATTGTAATGAAAAATATGGAATTTTTGGCAAAAATTAGGTAGTGTTAGTATAAAAAAGGCTTAGTAAACAGCTAGTACAAAGGAGTCTATAATTTGGATGAAGAAATAAAAAAGGAAATTAGAAAAATAGCACTGCAAAATGCATTTGAATATGAAGGGAAAACTCAGGATAAAATTGTATTAGCAAAAATTCTTGGAGCAAAACCAGAATTCAGATCTAATGTAAAAGAAATTGTTGGAAATATTACAGAAATTGTTTCTGCAGTTAATCAAATATCATTTGAGGAACAAAGAAAGGAAATAGAAGAAAACTTTCCAGAAATGCTAATCCCAAAAGAAAAAATTGCGGAAAGAGAAGGATTACCACCATTAAAAAATGCAGAACAAGGAAAAGTCATAACAAGATTTCCACCAGAACCTAATGGATATCCGCATATAGGACATGCTAAAGCAGCTATCATTAATGCAGAATATGCAAAGATGTATGGGGGTAAATTCATCTTGCGAATGGATGATACAAATCCTGAAGCTGAAAGAATGGAATACCATGCTGCAATTAAAGTCGGATTAGATTGGCTAGGAATCAAATTTGATATCATAAAAAATACTTCAGACGATATGGAGTTATTTTATAAAAAAGGAATTGAATTGATCAACTCTGGAAAAGCTTACGTCTGTACTTGTAAGAGAGACGATATAAGCAGTAATAGAAAGGAAAGGAAAGCATGCAAATGCAGCAGAGGTGACATTAAACAAAATATTCAAGGTTGGGAGAAAATGTTTGATAAATTTAAACCGGGAGATGCAATCATGAGATTTCGCGGAGACATGAAAGCAGATAATGCAGTAATGCGAGATCCAGTGTTATTTAGAATAATTGATGAGAAACACTACACATTGGGAAACAAATACCGAGTTTGGCCAAGTTATGATTTTGCCGTAGCAATTGAAGATAGCAGTGATGGGGTCACTCATGCATTTCGTTCTAAGGAATTTGAATTAAGAAAAGAGCTAATTGACGCTATTTTAGATGCATTGAATATGCGAAAACCATACCAGGATTTCTTTTCTAGGCTCGAATTCAAAGGAATGCCCATTTCTAAAAGAATCCTCAAGCCATTGATAGAAGAAGGAAAGGTATCATGGTATGATGATCCAAGATTACCTACTTTAGAATCACTCAGAAGAAGAGGGATTAAACCAGAAGCAATAAAAAAATTCATCTTATCTTTAGGATTAACTAAAGCTAATACTCTAGCACCATTTGATGTACTTGAATCATTCAATAGAAAATTTGTCGATGCAGACAGTATTAGATTATTTATGGTGAACAAACCAAAAAAACTCACAATCAAAAAATTACCATTTTCATTTGTAGAAATTTCAAATCATCCAATAAAAGACATGGGAAAAAGAAAAATCAACATAGATGAAAATTTCTATATTTCGGGAGAAGACATAGAAAATATCAAAGAAGGAATTCAGATCAGATTATTAGGATTAGGAAATGTTGTGATATCAAAGAATAATGGAGAATTAGAGGGAGAATTCATAAAAGATGGAAATATTACAGATGTGCAAAAAATTCAATGGGTGCCACAAAAAGATGCACATCTAATCAAAATTCTCATTCCAAAACAATTGTTTATTGATGACAAATTTAATGAAAATAGTTTAGAAGAATTGGAGGTTTATACAGAACCATATTACTTACAATTAAAAGATGGGGAAGAAATTCAATTTGTCAGATTTGGATATTGTAGAAAAGATTCACAGAATCAAGCAATTTTTACACATAAGTGAGTGAAAAAATTATGAAGATAGCACGACTATTCCATGAAAATAGTGAGACATATGGTTTTGTAAAAGGAGATAAAGTTGCAACAAAGGATGAAATAACTTATCAAACAGGAGTTCCAATTCCACAAAGCATCAAAGATTTTCTTTTTGATGGATGGTATGATGAAATTAAAGAACAGTTAGATACTTTACCATATGAAGAAAACATTTCAAAATTTAAACTATTAAGTCCAATTCCAAATCCAAATAAGATCATCTGTTTAGCATATAATTATGTAGATCATGCGAAAGAACAAAACCTGTTACCACCAGAAGAGCCAGCCATAGTTCTAAAGCCAAGAACTACTCTAACAGGTACAGAATCAGACATAATCTGTCCTGATTTTGTTACTCAATTGGACTACGAGGTGGAATTAGCCTTGGTGATAGGTAAAAATTGCAAAAATATCAACGAAGAGCAAGCAAAAGAGGTAATATTTGGATATATGATTCTAAATGATGTTTCAGCAAGAGACGTCCAATTCAAAGATAAACAGTTCACCAGAGGAAAAAGTTTTGATACATTTGCACCATCTGGACCATGGATAACAACATCAGATGAAATTGAAGATCCGCAGAACTTAAAACTGACAACTAAAATCAATGGGGAAATACGACAAAATTCATCTACAAATAATATGTTCATAAAAATACCAGAAATAGTATCCAAATTAAGCAAAGTGATGACACTTGAAAAAGGCGATATTATTTCAACTGGAACTCCTGCAGGAGTCATGTTAAATAAACCAAACGCGGTATTTCTTAAAAATGGAGATAAAATAGAAATGGAAATTGAGAAATTAGGAATTTTAAAAAATACAATTAGATTTGTAAATGAGAATTAGTGTAAAGATTTCTGCATTAAGTTAAATGTAATTTTATGTTCCAGAGTTTTTAAAAAAGGTAGTTTCTCCTTAGTCAAGATTTGTATTTTGTGATAATTTTTTTCTGCACCATAATTCTGTATATATGAAACAAGATCCAAAGTGTTATTGTGAGAACCTGAAAATAAGGTTACAATCAGAGTTTTATCAAAATGTTCTGAATCAGTCATAATTGCAGCTGAAACATCACCAAACTTGTCTGAAAAAATTATTTTATTTTGTTCAGATAATGAAAGTAAAGATTCTTCATCTAACATTAACCATCTCCATGATTTGACATAATGAGTTACAGTAGAATTTAAAACATTACCAAATTGTATGTTACAATTATTATTAAGATTGGGAGAAAGTGAATAAAAATTCCAAGTTTGAAATATCCTATAATTGAGATTTTCAGCCATTGAAAGAGAGGACAAATTTTTAGTATCAATAAGCATGAATGAAGATAGTATCTGTTTTTCTTGAGCAAGTAATTCTATATGTTTAACGAGATCTGAAGCAAAACCTTGTCTGCGAAAATTTGAGTGAATTCTGATTCCTTCAATCCATACTTGATTTTTAGAAAAAAATGCATGACATACACCAATAGGATATTGTTTTTCAACAATGAGTAAATTGCCTTCAGATAACCAATAATCCCAAACATTATGAATATAATCACCCCATGAAAAAGTATCTTTACAAAAACTCAATACAGAAAATTTATCAGAGTTAATTGCGTCTCTAATTACTATTGTCCCCATATACGAAAAAATATTAAGACTGATAGACTAAAAACTATAATGGGTAAAATAATAGCTGGAAAAACCAGTGATATTACTCCTGGAAAAATGATCAAAGTTTCTGTGGACGGTAAAGAGATAATGGTTGCAAATATTGATGGTAATTATTGTGCCATGGATGATTCTTGTACTCATTCAGGTGCAAGTCTTTCAGAAGGAAGATTAGATGGATATACAGTGGTATGTGGATGGCATAAGGCTGAATTTGATTGTAAAACTGGTAAATTAATTAAATTTCCTGCTAAAATCAGAGATTTAACATCATACAATGTGTCTGTAGAATCAGATAACGTATTTGTAGAGATGTAACTATATACTTCAAATTTTCAATAAAGGATGTAAAAAATGATTGATGATAAACAAAACAAGGAAGCGATGAAAGAAGCAATAGAAACACTAAATCAAATTGCTGTAAACCATTCAACGCCCAAGACAATTAAAAAATCCATTACTGATTTGATAGTAGAGTTGAATAATGAGGAATATTCGCTATCGGTCAGAGCTAACAATACAATTAGTTTGTTAGATGATGTGACACAAGATCCAAATATGCCTTCATATGTAAGAACACAGTTATGGCAAGCAGTCTCAAAGCTTGAAAGCATAAGAGAATAAATTCCATATTGTTTTAATCTTAATATTGAAAATAGAAGAATATCTAAAATCATTACCAGAAAACATAGTTAGTGGAGAAGATGTCCAATTACCAGATAGATCATTTAGAGAAATTTTTAATTTTGTAGATTTAGGAAAAAATGATATTTTTTATCATCTTGGATGTGGGAATGGAAGAGGAATTATGTTATCCTTGAAAGAATATAATGTAAAAAAGGCGGTAGGTATTGACAATAACCCAGATAAAATCAAACAAGCAAAAGACATTCTAAATCAAGATAATCTTTCAGGAGAGTTAATTTGTGAAAATATACAAAATATAGATATTTCTGAGGCCACAGTAATTTTATTTTGGTTTACTAATGATGAGATTATCAAACACATGGTAGATAAATTTAAAGATCTAAAACAAGGTACAAAAATAATCACAATTTGGGGACCATTACCAGATTACCTTCCTGAAAAGGTAGAATTTCCATACATAATTAACCAAATTCCTTTCAAAAAAGCAAATAGTTTGCAAGAACAATTATTAGAAATTTTTGGAGTAAAATGTGTGAGTTTTGTAACTGCGTGGGAATTTGCAGAAAGATACACAAAAGCAATAAGCACTCCTGAAATTGGAAATGATAGATTTTTAACAATTATTCAGACATTAGTAATTTGGATTAATGCACGGAATTTAGGAGTCTCTTGTGGAGATAAAATCCCTGAATCTATTCAGACATATATAGACATCATGAAAACACATTTTGATATTGATTTTGAACATCTTTTAAAATAATTTGTGTAATCCTTTTATTTTGTGTTAATCACATACAATCATGACAGATAAAATAAACATCAATGTATCTGCCGTAGATTATGATAAAACAAGTAAGGCAATAACACAACAACTTTTTCTTTTAGAAGAGATGGTTCATAGTCAAGAGGGTTTTGTTATGACAGATTCAGAATTTGCATTTGGATGGCATTTTTTTGTTGTAAGTGTTAATAAAACATTGGTAGAAAAACTCGTTGATCAAATGGGATCAGATTTTGATAGATTGAAAGGAAAAGGTATGGAGAGAAAATTTCTCACATGGCTTACGAATAATTTAGAGGGTAAAACTTCCCGATTCAAATTGGCTATTAAAGAAGAGATGGAATCAAGCAAATATGGTATTTTTTAAAAAATTATGTAGGCCCTCGAGGGTAATCGAAACCCTGTCCGGGGATCCACAGTCCCCTATACTAGCCACTGTACTACGAGGGCCACAAGAATAAAAAATCGGTTATCCTGTAATAATCTTTGATTTTAATATGATGGAAATTAGCCTGTAGATTTATTATTAACCAATGAAAATTCTAGTTATGAGATTTTGGTGGGTAGCTATGGGAATAACAATTGGACTCACATGGATTGGCGTTAATTACTTACTACCGTGGAAATAATCTAAAATTCAAGATGACAAATTATTGATTCAAACGAATCATTAGAATTTTTATCAAAATAACGATCGCTTTAAATTTGTTGGATCAGGTTATCATTTAACTTGAAGAACGGATTCATCGCTAATCGACTGCATGTTGGAAAAAAACCCACAGGAGTATCTGTGGAAAGAAAGATAGAAACAGTTCAAGGTAAGAAATTTCTATGGACTGATTTACAAAATCCAGATAGAAGAGATGTTGAAAAATTAGCTGAGAAATATAGTTTCAACACATTAAATATTGAAGACTGTATGACTAAATTTGAGCTTCCAAAATTAGATAGTTATGATGACCACCATTTCTTTGTAATATTACATTTCCCCCCGCTCTTACAACAATCTGGAATTTCAAGAAATAGCCAGCTTTCCATATTCATAGGAAAGGATTTTCTAGTAACTGTTCATCAAGGAGATTTGAAACCATTAGTGGATTTAGTGAATATTTGTAAAAATGATTCGGAACAACATAGAAAAGAAAGGTTACTCGAAAAATCACCAGGATATCTACTTCATGAAATAGTAGATATTCTAGTAGATGATCTCTTGCACATATCAAGAAAGGTAATTGCTAATTTGGATGACCTTGAGGATGAAGTATTTGATGAAACAAAATCAGTTGCAAGAAGTATTGCATTACTTAGAAGAGAAATCAACAGAATGAGAAGAATAGCAAACCCATTAAAAAAATTCGTATTAGAGATTGCTAAAAACATTAAAAGATTTTCAGATGAGGAAGATCTTTCATTGTATTTTGACGATGTAATTGATCACATTGACAAAGTAATTGAAACTCTAGAAGAATCCAGAGAAACGATGGAGATTTACAAAGATACAGATTTCATGCTTAGTACTGAAAAAACAAACAAAGTGCTTGCGGCATTAACAATAGTTTTCACATTTGCAATCCCTGGAACAGTTATTGGAACATTTTATGGAATGAACGTAAATTTACCTGGAGGATTAAGTGAACATTCAACGTTTTTAGGACCACATACATCATTCATAATAATAATTCTAGCATCATTAATACCGGTAGCATTAATGTTTGTTTATTTTAAAAAACTTGGTTGGATTAATTATTAAAAAATAATTCAATCTGATAATTTTTCATGTTCCAGATAATCTCTTAATTCAATTTAGGATGGCATAAAATGTACATCAAAAGTAGTATTTTGTCATGTATTGAAACTGAAATTCATAAGAAATTAGATTTTTTGAAGTGTAAATTGGTATGAATTGAACGTGACCTTGCTTTACCATTTCTTTTTGTTTTTCTGGATAATGAGCTTAAATAAATACAAGATACAATAACCTCAATTATGGGAAAAATTAGAATTAGAACAGGTAGAGGTACAGGAACAAAAGAAGTTGATGACGGTGGAAAAGATTGGGCCGGAGATGCATACCAAAAAGTACAAAACGAAAAGAAAAAACAGGCAGCAAATAGAATGGTTCACACAGGTAGAGGAACGGGTTCAAAAAGATTAGGAGATATGCCAGATTCGAAACCAAGACCGTCAACTGAGGGAATGACCAGAGTTACAGGTAGAGGAACGGGTTCAAGAAAGAGCACAAACAAGGAATAATAATAAAAAACCTCAATTTTCATTTTTAAAAATATTATTCTAATCCATATTGTTCAGAAAAAAGAGAAAATCAGTTAAAAATCATATATAATTTTTATCATAGTTTTATTGTGAGAAAGATCAAAAATATACTAGTTTCACTTGATTATTCAAAATAATCTCTAAAAGGGTTGAAATTGACATCAACAGTAGTAAAATAATTCATCATAAAATAATTATAAAAACAAGATTATGTAAATTTTAAATTTTTATATCAGGGTTTCCTGCTTTTAGTTTTTTCCAATCAGATAGAAAATTTTCTAGTCCAATATCAGTAAGAGGATGTTGTAGCATTTTATCTAAAACTGCAGGAGGCAGAGTTACAACATGAGCTCCAATTTTTGCCGCATCAACAACATGGATTGGATGACGAATACTTGCAACAAGAATCATTGTTGTAAACTTATAATTATCAAATATTTTCTTAATGTCTTCAATCAATTTCATTCCATCTTGACCAATATCATCTAATCTACCAATAAAAGGACTGACATATTTTGCGCCTGATTTTGCTGCAAGTAGCGCTTGATTTGAAGAAAAAACCAGTGTAACATTTACAGGTATTCCTTCAGATGTTAGATGTTTGCATGCTTTCAAACCATCAGGAGTCATAGGAACTTTCACAACAACATTTTTACCATATTGACGTAGACGTTTACCTTCTTCAATCATTCCAGAATATTCAGTGCTTACAACTTCCAAGCTGACATCACCTTTGATGATTTTTGTGATTTCTGCCATGACGTCTTTTGGATTACCACCTTCTTTAGACATGAGAGAAGGGTTTGTTGTAATACCATCTAACAGACCCATGTCGTTGAACTTTCTGATTGATTCTAGATTTGCAGTGTCAAGAAAAATTTTCATAACTTTCTACTCCTTATTTCTTTTACTTGTTTTGCCATATTAAAAGATGTTATTCCATGTTTTTCTAAAAGCAGTGGAATTTCATTGTCTCTGGCAGACTCACCAAACATGTCTTGAGCACCTATTCGTTTTATTGGAACAGGGTATCTCTCAGAAACAGATTCTGCAACTGCAGAACCCATGCCTCCTAAAATATTGTGTTCTTCACAAGTAACTATACATCCAGTTTCTCGTGCTGCTTTTTCCAAGAGTTCAGCATCGATTGGCTTTACAGAAAACATGTCTAATACTCTACAGGAAATTCCTTCTTGTTGTAATGATTCAGCTGCTTCAAGTGCCATTCGTACTGTTATGCCACATGCAGCTATAGTGCAATCAGAACCATCACGAATTGTAATTCCTTTACCAATTTGGAAATCTTGAGATTCAGAATGAACTACAGGGGTATTTGATCTTGCCATTCTCATGTAAAATGGACCATATTCATTTGCCATCAATCTAGTTAATTTCGAAACTGCAAAAGTATCAGCAGGTATGAATACACGAAAATTTGGAATTACTCGCATAATTGCAATATCTTCAATTTGTTGATGAGAACCACCATCAGGTCCAACAGATAATCCACCGTGAGAGACAACTAATTTTACATTGAGACCTTTTTTGTTTTCAGGAGAAGGGTAAGCAATTCCATTTCTTATTTGATCCACTGCACGTCCAGGCAGAAATATTGCATAAGTACTAGCAAACGATATTTTTCCAGAAGCTGCAAGACCAGCAGATAGCGAAACTAAATTTGCCTCTGCGATTCCCACATTAAAGAATCTATTTGGAAATATCTTACCAAAGCCAGAAGTTTTAAGAGAATCAGTTGTATCTGCACCCAAAACTACTATGTTTGGATTTTCTTGTCCAAGTTCAATTAGCGTTTTTGAATACTCTGAACGCATATCAGTCATGATTGGAGGATTCAAAGATAACCTGCCTCTTCTGCTATTTTCTTAATCTGTTCTTGTTTTTCACCAACAATATGCAACTCAATCCATTTCTTTACAAGAGTAGAACCTCCTAATTCATTTGTTTTATCAAGCAAGATTTTTCGTCTTGTTTTAAGAACTTGATTCCTAAAATCTCTTATAGCACCGCGTACATCTTGTTTTCCAATAATTGCGCTACCACCTACAAAAGATCTAGCACCATCTACAAAACAGGAACCAATATTATCAAGAGTTACACCACCATCAGCTTCAATACAGCCTGAAAACTTGTGCTCATTTAGAATAGTATTCAATCTAATCATTTTTCCATGTGTTTCTTCAATGTATTTTTGACCTGATTTTCCAGGCACAACAGACATTACAATGAGTTGATCAAGTGTAGGTATGAATTTGTAAGACCACACAGGAAGATCAGTATCTGGATTGATTGCAAGACCTACACCAACTTGGTTCTGTTTTAACAAATCATGAATTTCACCAAAGCTTGATTCATTGCAAACTTCAACATGAACTGTAATTATATCACTACCTGCTTCAACATAGTCTCTAACATGTTTTACAGGTTCGTTAATCATCAAATGAGAATCAAATGGAATTACAGTTAAAGATCGTAATTCTTGGATTTTTCTATGATCAAAAGTTTTGGTCGGAACAAACTGCCCATCCATTACATCAAGATGAATGTAATCAGCTCTTCCAGCTACACAGCGTTTTATTTCATTTTCCAGATTTGTCATATCACCTGCAATGATTGAAGGTGCAATCATAAACTGAGAGTCAAGTTCTAAGTTAATTATTGGCGATACATCAGAATCTGGAGCTTTTCCATGCCATTGGGGATTATCTTCCATATGTTCAACTCCTTTCCCTTTAATTGTTCTAGCAATAATTATTGATGGAATACCTTTTGTTGATTTTGCTTTAGTAATTGCAGCGTCAATTTGTTCAATTCGGTGTCCATCTATTTCAATTACATTCCAACCAAATGATCTCCATTTATCACCAGTTTTCCATCTTGATGCATCTTTCCACATTTCAGAAATGTCATCACCTTCCAATTTTTCATCTAATGGCATAATTTTTTCAGTGTAAGAATCCTGTTGGATGAAATTTCTATCCAAAAATGCCGTAAGATTATCTACTTTGTATTTTGCAGCAGTCATTGCAGCTTCCCATACTTGTCCTTCATCAGTTTCACCATCACCCATTATAGTATAGATATGGTGATTCTTGCCATCAATTTTTGCAGCAAGGGCAACACCTACAGAATAAGACAGTCCAGTTCCTAATGAACCGCCACAAAATTCAACTCCAGGACATTTTAGATCAGGATGTCCCTGTAATTTACTACCAAATTTTCTTAAAGTTTCAAGTTCAGATTCTGGAAAATAACCTGCAACGGCCATATTTGAAAACAAACCAGGTGCGGCATGTCCTTTAGATAAGATTAATCGATCTCGATCATCCCATTGTGGATTTTTAGGATCATATTGCAGATGCTTGTAAAATAAACACCCTAGAATTTCAGCCATCGAGAAAGAACCTCCGGGATGACCAGAACCGGCACTATTTGTTGCTTTAATCACTAATTTACGGGCTCGTAGAACATTTTTCTTGATTTGATAATAATTAAGGCCCATTTCTCGATTACATTGCTTCATAAATTTAATAAAAATCTACTTCTGCAAAATTTTAATCTGATGGTTACTAAGTAATATTGTGGATATCAAAGAAAAAGTGCCAATAATAGTTTATGATAATCAATGTTATTTGTGTGTGAAATTTGCAAAAATGATTGAATTTCTTACAAGAGGTAATTTGACAATGATCGGACATTATTCAGAGTTTGGCTTAAAGTTAAGACAAACAATGTTGGGAGAATCAGCATTAGAGATGTTTTGGTTAATAGATGAAAAAACGGCATATGGTGGAAGAGCGGCACTTTTACCATTGTTAAGAGCAATAATTACAACAAATGGAAGAAACTCAAACAAAATTAAAGTGGATGTGAAATGCGAGCAAGAATGTAAAACTGTAAAAGCTGTTTTCATAAGATCTGCAAGTTTATTTTCAAATAGTAAAAAAATAAACCTCTAGTAAATCTAAATAACACATCAAAACTCAGATTTTCATAATGAAGATAAGAGTAGAAAATCCGAATAATTCAAAGAAAACAACAATGCTTTGTGGATTTGTCTTAGAAGATTCAGACAAAGTATTAGGATTAGAAAAGATAGATCCTAAAATTATCCCATCAATAAAACAGACAATAAATGACATGGGCGGATTATTCGGTAAAATAGGGATTATTCCAACTGCAGGTAAAACAGCACAAAGGATACTCTTAGCAGGTCTAGGTAAAAAAGAGAATCTCACTAATGACACCATAAGATTTGTTTCAGGTAAAATTGCTCAAAAGGCCAGAGAGTTAAAACTGAAGGAATTTTCCATAATAGTGCCTCCAAGTTCTCTAATGGAGCCTATTTTGTCAATAACCCAAATAGTAGAAGGATGTAAAATGTCGCTTTACAAATTTGAAAAATATAAATCAAAAAAAGAAAACAATATTCCTGATCTTACAATTTTAGTTTCTAAATCAGAAAAGATTTCAAAAGCAATAAAAATTGCAGAGATTGTTTCTGACGGAGCTATATACACAAAGAGTATCGCTAATCTGCCTCCAAATGAATGCACACCTACAACATTAGCAAATTTTGCAATGATCATAGCAAAAAAGAACAATATGAAATGCAACATCATTTCAAAAAATGATCTCAAAAAGAAAGGATTTGGTGGAATTACTGCAGTAGGACAAGGAAGTAAAAATGAACCAAAACTAATAATTTTAGAATATAATCATGGTTCTAGAAATGAAAAACCAATTGTACTAGTTGGTAAAGCAGTAACGTTTGACACAGGTGGTATTTCGTTAAAACCTGGTGATAAAATGGATGAAATGAAATTCGATAAGTGTGGTGGATGTACGGTCATTGGAATAATGAAAGTAGTATCAGAATTAAAATTACCAGTAAATTTAGTTGGAATTATTCCATCAGTGGAAAATATGCCAAGCGGGGAATCATATAGACCTGGGGATATTATAAAATTATACAGTGGAAAAACTGCAGAGATTTTAAATACAGATGCAGAAGGTAGATTGATTTTAGCAGATGCATTATCTTATGGAGAAAGACAATATTCACCAAAAGCAATTATTGACTTTGCAACATTGACTGGAGCATGTGTAATTGCACTAGGTACAAACATAGCAGGCATGGTTTCAAATAATGACAAACTAGCACAGAAGATTATAGAATCATCAAAAAGAACAACAGAGGAGATTTGGCAGCTCCCACTAAATGATGACTATATGGATATGGTAAAATCAGATGTTGCAGATATGAAAAATGTTGGGGTTGGAAGAGCCGCAGGTACCATTACTGCGGCAGCATTCTTAAGAAATGCAATTGAAAATACACCTTGGATGCATATTGATATTGCAGGTGTTGCATGGACACAAGTAGCAACAAAAGAAAAACCATATAATCCAAAAGGCGCTACAGGTTTTGGAGTAAGATTAATTTTGGATTATTTACAAAATATATAAATTCAAAAATACAAATTAAAACAATATAATTATTAAAAATTAGTAGCCTCTACTGTTTCTGTCGGGTTTATCGACATTTGGGTTTCTAAAACCATGTTTATCCATCATGTGATTTAGAAATCGTATATCATCAGAAAACTGTTGTCCACAAACAGCACAGTTAGGCATTGAAATCATAGGTTAAATTATAAATTCCATATTAAAAGATTGAGTGAAAGTATAATAGAAAATGCCAGCACTGTTGCTTCCCAAGAGCTCTCGCACCTTAGTAGCACAACAGCGACATTAGGTTTGACTTCCAAGTTCGGAATGGGATTGGGTCGCACCCTAACGCTATGGCCGGCTTGAACAATGTTGACAGATTCTTATCTATTAAGGTAACGCCCTATTTTAGATAGTTCAAAAGAGGTATAAAGCAAGGAATAACCGAATTACGACATGACTCACAGAGTTGCAGTACTGGACAAAGACCTTTGCCAGCCAAAAAAATGTGGTTTAGAGTGCATAAAGTATTGCCCAGTCAACAAATCAGGGGCCGATTGCATCATACTTAACGAAGAAACAAAAAAAGCCCAGATAGATGAAGATATTTGTAATGGGTGTGGTATATGTGTCAAAGTTTGTCCCTTTGAAGCAATTACTATTGTTAATTTACCATCTGAATTAGCATTAGATAAAATTCATCAGTATGGTCCAAACTCATTTCGATTATACAAATTACCTACACCTAGAAAAGGGGAAGTTGTAGGATTACTAGGCAGAAATGGTATGGGAAAAAGTACTGTAGTAAACATTCTTGCTGGAAATTTGAAACCAAATTTAGGAAGATATGAAAACCCTCCAGAATGGGATGAAATTTTAAAGTATTATGGCGGAACAGAATTAAAATCTCATTTTGAAAAAATTAAAAATAAACAACTTCGTGCATCAATTAAACCACAACAAGTGCATCATGTTGCACAAGCATTTGATGGAACTGGAAAAGAGTTGATGGAAAAATACGATGAGCGAGGAGTATCAAGAGAATTAATCAAAGAATTGGAATTAGAAAATTCGATGGAACAAAATCTCAAAGAACTTAGTGGGGGAGAGCTTCAAAGATTAGCCATAGCGGCTGTTGCATCAAAAGATACAGAGTTTTACTTTTTTGATGAACCATCATCATACAATGATGTTTTTCAAAGAAAAAGTGTAGCAAGAGTAATTCAGAGTTTAGCTAAAATTGGAAAAAGCGTAATGGTTGTTGAACATGATTTAACATTACTTGATTTTCTTAGTGATTACATAGAAGTACTTTATGGCGAACCTGCAGCATATGGAATAGTTTCTAGTGTGTTATCAACCAAAATTGGAATCAATGTGTTTCTTGATGGTTATCTACCAACTGAAAATGTTAGATTTAGAGACAAGAAATTTTCTTTTGATGTATCTTCTTCATCTACTGATGAATTTCAAGAAGGAAGTGAGATCATGTTATATCCAAAGCTGGAAAAAAAATATGCAACATTTTCAGTTACTGTTGAACCAGGCAGAGTAAGAAAAGGTGAAGTATTGGGGATAATGGGTGCAAATGCGCTTGGAAAAACAACACTGATGAAGATGATTGCAGGTGTAGAAAAACCAGACTCTGGAGATATTGATAAAAAAGTAAAAATTGCATATAAACCGCAGTATCTTCAAAATGATATTGATGCTGAAGTTATTGCATTATTAGATAAAGCAAATGGTGGAGCAATTGAAGGTAGTCAGGAAGAAGAACAGATACTAGACCCATTGAAAATTAAAAAACTATACAATAAATCAGTAAAGAATCTATCAGGGGGAGAATTACAAAAAGTTTCAGTTGCTGCATGTCTTTTACAAAAAGTAGATCTTTATGCATTAGATGAGCCATCTGCATTTTTAGACGTAGAAGATAGAATAACTATTGCAAAATTCTTACAAAAATTTGTTCGATCATTTGGAAAAACAGCTATTGTGATAGATCACGACATACAATTAATGGATCTTATATCTGACTCTATGATAATTTTTGAAGGTGTATCAGGATTATCTGGACATGCAACATCTCCAATGCCAAAAGCAGATGCAATGAATAGATTCCTCAAATCACTTGACATGTCATTTAGAAGAGATGAAAGAAGTTTGAGACCACGTGTAAACAAATTAGAAAGTAGATTAGATAAAGAGCAAAAAAGTTCAGGAAATTTCTATTACAAAAATTGACTCGAATGCTAAAGAGGTCATTGGAAAATATACTTACTTCACAAGAAAGCCAAGAACTAATCTCATCTTTTGATCAGATTGGAGATATAATTATAGTTAGAATTCCTGATTCATTATTAACAAAGAAGAAACTCATTGGTGAGACTCTTCTAAACGAAGTAAAAATTGCAAAGAGTGTTTTTTATCAAGCTTCTGCTGTTGAGGGAGATTTCCGTACCAGAAATTTAGAGATCCTGGCAGGAGAAGATAAGACAGAAACAGAATACAAAGAATTTGGCTGCAAATTTACAGTGGATGTTGAAAATGCATTTTTTTCACCTAGATTATCTACGGAAAGAGAAAGAATTGCCAATTTAGTTCAAGATGGCGAAATTATAGTCAATATGTTTGCAGGTGTAGGCATGTTTTCAATTATGATTGCAAAAAAGAAGAAATGTACTGTATATAGCATAGATATTAATCCAATTGCAGCAAAACTTTGTGAAAAAAATATAATCTCAAATAAGCTTGCAGGAAACATCATCTCAATAAATGGAGATGCATCACAAGTAATTCAAGAACAATTAGAAAATAAATCAGATAGAACTTTGATACTTCTTCCTGAAAGATCAGATGAATTCTTAAAGTCGGCAATTAATGCAACAAAAAGTGGTGGAATAATTCATTATTATTCTCACATTCATGCAGATAAAAAATTAGATGCAGGAAAACTTTCTGAAGAACACTATTTGCAAGTAACTCCAGTTAAATCAGAAATTTTAGGATCAAAGATTGTTAGAGCTGTAGGTCCCAGATACTATCAAACAGTTGTAGATGTAAAGATTTCAAAATAAATTAATCATCTGATGAAATTGATGCAGATGAAGGTTTTGTAGTTGCCATTACATACCCAATCCAAGCTACTACACCAAGTATTCCACCTGCAATCATCAAAATAGATAATTGTAACACAATAGGACTCCATTCAGATAGCATTAGTAAATATGCATAAAGAAAGAATGCAGTAATGCATAGTGCAAAAATTGTAATTCCTATTCCTTTACGTTTATCCATTGAGCTAAAGTTTGTTGTGAGTTATTTATTGGTTTGAACTAGTCCAATTCAATTGCCATAAGATATGCGTCTTCACCATCACGATAATACGCACTGAGTTTTTGTCGAATAACAAAACCTAGTTTTTCATACAATCGTACGGCATCATTATTACTACAACGTACCTCAAGATAGAACTCATCACATTTTTTTAGTTTAACACCATTTACAGATTCTTCAACTAGTGCTTTGCCAATTCCTTTTTTTCTATATTCGTCAAGAACTGCAATAGATACCACATGGCCTTTTTTTACAAATCCTAATTTTTTGAAATTAGAAAAACCATATTCAGTTTTGCACATTATGTAACCAACATGTTTCCCTCCAATTTCTGCAACAATGAATGCCTCTGGAATTTCTGCAAGCAGACTTTCATAGAAATAATCAGAATAATGTTCAGGAAGCGTTTTTAGATTAATTTCCATGACTGGAATCAGATCGCTTGGTTCTGCACGACGTATGTTGCAGTCACCCAATTGTCTGAGAATTACTTGCATTACTGGTATAGTTTATTGTCAATATTTAATTTTAAACCACAAAACCATTTAATGGAAAGAAATAGTCGTAAAAAGAATGAGCGAACCTACTCAGGAAGACGTAATTTCCTTAGTTAATTCATTGTTTGAAGTAAGTCAGTTCAACAGAGAAATGTATTCTTTGGAGTTTAGGATTAATGATCATGAGTTTAAATCAAAATTTGAGGATTTGGCAAGAAAATTAGAAAATATGAACTATGTTTGTAAGCTTGAACAAATGGAAGACGGTAAATACATTATCATTCAAAAATTCACTCCAAAAAAACAAAAGAGGTGGTTAAGTGCATCTTGGACTCCACGAATTTTGTTTGCAATTGTCATTACCTTCGTAATGATTGATGGCTATTATCGTACTACCGGAACAAATTCCATTATAGATATTGGTGAGCCACTAGAAATGGCAGGGATCTATACACTTTCACTTTTAGGAATTTTAGGAATTCATGAGTTGGGTCATCTAGTTGCAGCTAAGGCTCATAAACTAAAGACAACATGGCCATTTTTCATACCAGGGTTACCCGTGATTGGAATTCCAACCTTTGGTGCATTTATTCAATCACGTGGATTAACAATTAATCGAGAAATTTTATTTGATGTAGCAATAGCAGGGCCAATTGCAGGATTGATAATTACAATCATAGTTTCAATGTATGGTGCATACACTGCACCTATACTACAGGAAGATGTTGCACAAGGACTTTTTGCAGATTCAAAATTAATGGAATGGAATCAAGGAGAACCATTACTAATGACTGCAAGTTTAGCGTTGTTTGGAAAAGGTGGAACAGGTCATGAAATAATAATGACACCAGTTTTATTTGCAGCTTGGATTGGATTTTTAATCACGTTCTTGAATTTATTACCAGCTTGGCAACTAGATGGGGGTCACATGGCAAGAACTCTACTTGGCGCTAAACGTCATAAGTATGCAACAATTGGAAGTATGGCAATTCTTGTTTTGTTAAATTATTGGTTAATGGCAATGTTGATTCTTGTTTTAAGTTCAAAAAATTCTGGTGCAACACCACTTGATGATGTTTCCCCATTATCAAAAAATAGAAAACTTGCATACTTGGGCGTTATAGGATTAGCTGTTTTATGTGCACCAATACCGTCAAATTTTTTACCTAGTTTTTTACCTTAGTAAAACTCTAGCCCCATCCATTACAACAGCAACTTTTTGTCTAGCACCTTGGGTTTTCAGAATATAATCCAAAGAGGGTTTGATTCCAGACATAGAAATCATGTTTAATTTTTTTACATAATATTCTGGAAGAATTGAAACCAATCCAATTTGAAAATTCTTTTGTATTTCAGATAAAAATAATAAATCCTCCATTCCAGAAATGTATTTAGTTGGATTTCGAAGTTGATCAAGACTCAATCTACCCTCAATGTATTGCTGAAGTGCATCAGAACCCAACCCAAATTTACATTCTGCTACCAAGATAGATAGACCTCCATTTTGTATTGCACTAGTACAATTCCAAAGAGATGAAAGAGATTTTCCAAGATTATCATTACTTGAATCTTTTCCAGTGCTAATTATCATTGATTTGTGGTGACCTATATCTTTGATTGCAAAGGATTCTAGAGTTTTTGTAGATGAAACTGTTTTGGAAGGATGTTCTATTGTAAAATCAACAATACCTTGTGAATTTGCTATAATTTCAATTGCCTTAATTTCAAAATTATTGACAAATTTTTTTGCTTCATCAAAACTTTCTGTCAGTTGTCCAGGTGCGGGAAGATTACTCTTTCTTTTTGCATATGCAGAAAGCATTGATTCCTGACCAAACTTTTTGATTAATCTGGTGGAAATGGTTTCATACCCAAATAAACCATCAAATTCCATTTCTCCGATGAAAACAAGATTAGAATTAGAAAGATCAGCGTTATCAAATTCATTAATTGAGCTTCCTTCGGGTAAACCAGATTTTACTAGATTCATTATTTTTTTTTCAGCCAAAATTTTAGGAAATGGTGATGATTTTTGTTCGCATATTGTAAATAATGATGAGATAATTTTTTGAATGGATTTGGAGTTATGTAAAACTACAAGTTCCATAGGTTTTGTTAAATCAATAGTACTCAGTTTTTCATTGATCGCCGTATCTTCCAAGATCTTACCATCAGAATCAATTTTTTGTTCTAGATTCTCTGCCCGAATATCCAAAACAACATCAGTAATACCATAATTTAACCAGATTTCAGGCATGATTAATACACAATACAAACCAAAATAAATCCAGTGTAGTTAATTTAGATATGGAATTTGTAAAAGAGTTTGCAACCTTTTTGCATCAAAAGGGGATAATAAAATTTGGAGAGTTTACACTGGCTAGTGGTAAAAAAAGTTCATACTATGTTGATTTGAGACTAGTTCCTAGTTATCCTCATCAATTTAGAGCTATGATAAAATATCTGCAAAACAATATTGCAGAAAGTGTAGGATTGAATAGTTTTGATTCTTTAGTATCAGTTCCTACTGGAGGTTTGGTTATTGCATCAGCATTGGCAATTGAAACAGTTAAGCCATTAATCTATGTAAGAAGTAAACCAAAAGACTATGGAACTTCAAAATCAGTCGAAGGACAAATTCATGAAGGAATGAAGGTGGTAATGATTGATGATGTTGCAACAACTGGGGGTTCGGTTGTGAATGCAATAAAATCACTAAAAGAAGCAAACATAACAATAGAAGATGCATATGTAATTGTCAATAGAATGGAGGGTGCAGATGAGGCACTAAAAGAATTAGGAGTTGAATTACATTCTATCACCAATATAATACAAATCACACAGGCATTACACGAACAAAAACTTGTTGATAGTGATACTTTAGAAAAAGTAAGAAAACAGATTAGCAAGTAATTTTTGGCAGCTCAGACAAATGCCTTTCAATCATCGTTCAGATATAACTCTGATTCTTCATCGCAGCCAGTAAATTTTGTCTGTGCTCATTTTAAAACTAACGGAAATAATATGGGCCCAAAGGGCTTCGATCCCTTGACTCCCCGGTTATGAGCCGGGTACTCTACCAAGCTGAGTTATGGGCCCTAAGCAGATGGATTTTACCTTCAGTATAAAATGTTATGAGTTCAACAATATGCTTCATAACAACTATCAAGCAACAGATTTTGTGCAGAGATAGATTTGTCTGCAATTCGGATCAAGTTATTTGAATCAGTTGATGTTTTTTCAAGAATATTTTTCCAAGATGCAGCATGACGAATATCAGCTTCTGTATGAAGTTTAAAGTATTCTGTAGCTTCTTCATTAGATATCCCATAGAATTCTGCCAAGCCATCAAGTTTTGTTTGACTAATTTTAGGAATTTCTTTTTCAAAAGCATACATTGCACATGCTCCACCCTCATAGGTATTCATTAATTCTGATAATTCCAAAATAGATTTCCTAGTCTTTTCTAATCCTTCATAGTGAATTAATTCATATTCAGAAACTCCCAGCTCTCCTGCAAATTTAATCCATGAGTTTATGTGAATGGATTCCTCTTGTTGGTTATCAATTAATTCACTAATAACAGAATTGGGAGCCTTTTCTATAATAGGAGTCATAAATGATGGAACTGCCTTAATGAGTTGAAAGTATTCTTTAGAATAACCAGATAAAGAATCAAGAGTTAGTTTTCCATCAGACCACATTTGATAGAATGGATGTTTTAGTAAACTTCTTTCTTCAATCATTTCATCAATTCGTTTTATTAGATTCATATCACATCTCTCAATTTGCCAATAAAAAATCTTTGTGTGGTTTACAAAAGATTTTATGGACAAATTACCCAATTTTGTTGGGTTCCAGTGGTGTAGACCGGTCAAGCATACTGCCCTTTCAAGGCAGTGATCCCGGGTTCAAAATCTAACGATGAAAATCCCGGCTGGAGCACCAAGATTTAATTACTAATGAGAAAGTTTTTTGAATAGGCCCATATCTTGGACAGGAAAAATATCGAGATCAATCCTTTACTTGAAACATATGGTAAGTATATCGATCAAATCAACCATGCATTAGATAGAGAATTATCATTATATTCAGAATCAGAATTCATTGAACCATTAAAATATTCCTTAGAGGGGGGGAAACGAATTAGACCAATCATTTTAGTTTTGGCTGCCGAAAGCGTAGGAAAAATTGATGATAATACATTAGCAGCATCATGTGCTGTAGAATTTTTACATATGGAATCTATCATACATGACGACATTATAGATAACGAAACGATGAGAAGACAAAAAGAACCATTTCATATCAAATATGGGTATAATACAAGTGTACTAACAGGAGATTTTGTTTTGGGATTAATTCTTGCAATTTCTTCAAGATTAGACAATGCAAGAATAACAAAGGATTTGGCAACAACAGCAATGTTGATGAGTGAAGGAGAGATGATAGAAAGTAGATTAGAAACTAGTGAAGATGTTACTTTTGATGATTATCTCAAAGTAATTGAATACAAAACTGCCACTGCATTTGAAGTGGCTGCAAGAATAGGTGCAATTATTGCAAATGGTAGTGAGGAAGAAATAGAAGCACTAACAGAATATGGAAAAAATATAGGAATTGCATATCAAATAAGAGATGATTTGTTAGACTGGAAGAATGAAGATAAATTATTTAATTTGCTGATCAAGAAAAGTTCTGATCCAAGAGATGTTTTCAATAAAATGGAAGAACTTTTAAAAAAATATTCAGATAAAGCTAGAACAAGTTTAAGAAAAATTTCAGATAATGATGCAAAAATGAATTTGGATAATCTTATAAAATTTACAACATTTAAGGCATAATACCTAAGCTAAGTGTTGGGGCAGCGAATTCTACAAATTTAATAATCGGATCTGGATATACACCAAATCCTACCAAGAAAACTATTGAAAATATCATGATTGCAATTACAGACTTTGGTTCAGATATTCTTTTTTCAGTTTCTCCTTCAAAGTACATTTTTCTTGTGATCCAACCATAGTAAGCTAACGATAAAGCACTGTTTAGAACCCCAGCTATTGCAAGCCACGGTGCCCACCATATAGTTGAACCAGCATCCAATGCACCACCAAATAACATTATTTTACTCCAAAATCCAGCAAGCGGAGGTACACCAGCTAAAGCAAATAATGAGATTACCAATCCAAGTGATGTAATAGGCATTTTTCTACCAAGTCCTTTGAGTTTATCGATGTTAGTTACTGCGAGTGTGGTTACTATTCCTGCAACTGCTATGAATGCAGCACCTTTCATTACTGCGTGATTCAATATGTGATATAGAGAACCTTGTAAACCAAGAGGGCTGTATGGAGCTACTGCAAGTCCAATCAAAATGTAGCCAGCATGAGCAATACTAGAATATGCCAACATCCTTGCAAGATTCTTTTGCATGATTGCAGCAATGTTACCAATGGTCATCGTCATCACTGCAATAATACCAAGTGCTAAAGTCCAATCAAGATTAAGTACGACCATTCCCAAAACAACTATTCTAATTGTTGCTGCAAATCCTGCTTTCTTTGTTCCAGCTGCAAGTAAAGTGGTAATGGTTGGAGGTGCACCTTCATAAGTGTCAGGCAACCATTGATGGAAAGGCACTAGTCCCATTTTAAACCCAAATCCGGCAATAAACATTCCAACAGAGAGCAATGCTAATGGTAATAACGAAGGATCAAGAGTAGAGTACCCCTGAATAACTTCGCCAATATTTGTTGAACCAGTTAATCCATAGGATAATGAAATTCCATAAACAATAATTGCAGATGATAATGCTCCAAACAAGAAATATTTGAGTGCAGCTTCATTTGAGCTTGGATTCTTTTTCATAAATCCAACAAGAACGTATGTTGGAATACTCATGAGCTCCCATGCAACAAATAACATCACCAGGTCAGTAGAATAAGCTACTAACACCATACCGATTGTTGAAAGGAGTATTAAGGAATAGTAAACAGCAGGATAGTTCTTTTTTCGCATGTAGTTAAATGAGCCAACTGTAGTGAAGATTGCAACAATTAGCATCGCGATTGCAAAGAATCCGCCAAATGCGTCATCTACAAGTACATCTTCAGAAAATAGGGCAGATGGAAGAATATTATCTGCAAGGAATTGATATGCAACATATCCAATTGATGCAATCAATGCAGCAAATGCAATAACTGCATAAAATGAGTTTGAGCCTTTTTCTTTTCTGGCAATGCTGATTATAGGTAACAAAACTCCCACTGTACCAAGAATTGCAACTATTACCAATGGAGTTGAACTGATTTCTAACATCTCACATTATCTCCTATATCAACAATATCAGAACTACAAATAGCAATCCTGCTCCAAATACGAATAGATAAGATTGGGTTACACCAGTTTGAGTACCTTGAACTACTTTGGCA
>JBKKCM010000020.1:0-6814 GCA_046712755.1 Nitrosarchaeum sp.
GCTATAGATTTTGGTGAGAGAAAAACAGATTCGACCACGTTAATTGGGACTAAGGATTTTGTATAATAAAGTTATTCATAGAAATTTCTGATCTCTGTTTTTTAGCTTCCTAACATCTTTCCTGCCAAGTTTTCTTTTCGTGGAACCCACAATAGAGTAATTTTAGAAAATTTCCCAATTAAAGACCACGCCTCACGTGCAAGCTCGCGTAATTTCTCGTTGTTTATTGCAAATTCATGATTTAGCTGAGAGATTGTATTTTTTGAATCGCTAAAAATTGTAATCTCTTCATAGTCCAAATTTTTCAGCGCTGTGATAATTGCCATGTATTCAGCCTGATTGTTTGTGATTTCCGGTTTTTTTTCATAAAAAGATTCGCCAGTCTCTTTTACAAAATAGCCAAACCCTCCATTAGGACCACCAGAACCATCCACATACACGCTAATTCCCATCTTTATACAACCTCGTCATTTTTACACTCAGATTAATTACTACCAAATAAATTATTATAGATATAACTTGCGATGTAATAGAAGCAAGATAAGCATCATAGTTTATGGTTAGAAAATAATATTGCAAGAACCATCTTGCTATACTGTAAACAACTTCAGATATTCCAAGTGAAGTTATAATTTTAATTAGATCATGTTTTAGTTTTGATTTATCAGTTTGACCAGATTCAAGCAAATATTTTTTTCTATTATCTAGATAATACAAACTACCAAATGTAGAAAGATAAATTGTATGATCAACAAGTAATGTGTAAGTAGTAATAAGATAATCTGCTTGCTCAGATAATATATGAGTGACAATTGCAGAGATTATAATTGATGATGTAAAAGCAATAAAAATATTTTTGTTCAACATAAAATATTTGCGATGTTTTTTTAACATAAAATTATTAATTTTTCACTACAATTAAACTAAGACTAGTCCAAAGTAATTTTTAAGAAGATTAGTAATCCTGCAAGTTCTGCAATACCCACTCCTAACATGTACGGAAATATTTCATATGAAAAAATTTGATCCATTGAAAAGTATGCAAATGCCCCAATAACATTATGAAGAAACAACATGCCTGCAACAACAATCATGCCTAAGGGAAGCTGTGCTCTTGTCTTTACATACATTTTTCCAAAAATGTAAATCAAGACTCCAAGTACTATCATATTAATAATTGAAACAATAGACAACACAAGAGAGTTAGATTCCATTTAAAGAGAAGCATCTCCTGATCTTTTATTTACTTTTATCCAGTTTTCCTTCAATTTCTTCGTGTCTCCATATTGGCCTCCAAAAATGTCGATATAAAATACATAATACTATACTAGCAGTCTTTCTAAATGACTGTATTTAGTCGATGTCAACAGATTTACGATTAGAAGAGATTGTATAATCTTGCAAGAGAAACTTTGTCAGCTGGGTCGACTGTAGCAATTTTTCCATCCACTCGGACCTCATATGTTTCTGGATCGATCTCAATTTTTGGTGTGAGGTTATTGTAAATCATATCTTTCTTGCCAATATTTCTACAATTTTTTACAGGAACCAACTTTTTACTGATTTTAACTTTGGATGCCAGTCCCAAATCAAGTGCAATTTGTGATGTAAATGTAACAGAGGTGGAGTGTTTTGCCCCACCCATGGATCCAAACATTGGTCTATAGGAGATGGGTTCTACTGTCGGTATAGAACCATTAGGATCTCCCATCAGAGAATATGCAATCATCCCTCCCTTAATTATTAATTTTGGTTTGATGCCAAAAAATTGTGGCGTCCAAATTACAATGTCGGCGATTTTTCCAGGTTCTAACGATCCCACATATTGCGATATTCCATGTGTGATTGCAGGATTTATTGTGATTTTGGCAAGATATCGTTTAACTCTTAGGTTATCGTTTTCTCCAGATTCTTGCGCAAGTCTGCCTGTCATTTTTTTCATTTTATCTGCAGTTTGCCAATTTCTTGTTGTAACTTCACCTACTCGACCCATTGCCTGACTATCAGATGACATCATACTTAGAGCTCCAATGTCATGCAATACATCCTCAGCAGCTATGGTTTCACCGCGAATTCGCGATTCTGCAAAAGAAACATCCTCGGGAACAGATGGATTGAGATGATGACATACCATCATCATATCCAAATGTTCTGATAACGTGTTTACTGTAAATGGTCTTGTCGGATTTGTCGATGACGGTAGAACATTT
Source organism: Nitrosarchaeum sp. (assembly GCA_046712755.1). Lineage (GTDB taxonomy): Archaea > Thermoproteota > Nitrososphaeria > Nitrososphaerales > Nitrosopumilaceae > Nitrosarchaeum. The sequence goes on from JBKKCM010000020.1 coordinate 2,211, forward strand.
TTTTCACCAGCAATTTTCATTATATCTGGAGCATGTCCGCCACCAGCACCCTCAGTATGATATGTATGAATTGTTCTACCAGCTATTGCGTTTATTGTATCATCGACATATCCGCATTCATTTAATGTGTCAGTGTGAATTGCTACTTGAGTATCAGTTTTGTCTGCAACCCTTAGGGCAGCGTCAATAGTAGCAGGTGTTGTACCCCAATCTTCATGTAATTTTAAACCGCATGCACCACCTTCTATTTGCTCCATTAGTGCTGTCTCTTGGGAATCATTTCCTTTTCCCAAGAAACCAAAATTCAGTGGAAGATCATCGACTGCCTCAATCATTCTTTGAATATTCCAAGAGCCGGGAGTGCATGTAGTTGCATTGGTGCCATCTGCAGGACCTGTCCCGCCACCAATCATTGTAGTGGTACCACTACAAATTGCATGTATTGCTTGTTGTGGTGAAATAAAATGAATGTGAGTATCGATTGTACCGGGAGTACAAATTGTATGTTCCCCTGAAATTACTTCGGTGTTTGATGAAATAATCATATCAATTCCATCCATGATGTTTGGATTTCCGGCATTACCAATTCCTACAATAATTCCATCTTTGATTCCAATGTCTCCCTTGATTATACCCAAAATTGGATCCATAATGATTGCATTTGTAATTACAAGATCAAGTGAGTTTTCTCTTTTTATACCACTTGCCTGACCCATTCCATCTCTAGCACTTTTTCCTCCGCCAAAAACCACTTCGTCTCCATATACAAGAAGATTTTTTTCAATCTCAATTATCAAATCAGTATCAGCAAGTCTTACTTTGTCACCTACCGTAGGACCAAAAAGGTCAACGTATGTCTTTCGTGGAATTTTCAGAGTCATGATTTGAAACCTCTTTCTTTTGATTTGTTTAGTGCCTCATCCATTTTTTCATCCAAACTTCCGTTGACCAATCCAGAAAATCCAAAGACAATTCTTTTTCCGGCATACTCTACAAGTTCTACTTCCTTAGAGTCACCTGGCTCAAATCTAACAGATGTGCCTGCAGGAATATTTAGATGGAATCCGTAGGAATTTTTCCTGAGAAAAGATAGTGCTTTGTTTACCTCAAAAAAATGAGTGTGCGACCCCACCTGTATTGGTCTATCACCAGTACTTGTTACTAGAATTTTTACAGTCTTCCTATTTTCATTAGCAATGATTGGTTGGTCTGAAATAAAATATTCTCCGGGGATCATTTTTTACACTATCGGGTTATGTACTGTTACAAGTTTTGTTCCGTCTTCAAATGTGGCTTCGACTTGAATCGTATGAATAAGTTCAGATACACCAGGTAATACATCGTCTCTTCTTAGCACTTTATTTCCAGAGGCCATAAGATCTGAAACTGTTTTCCCATCACGTGCACCTTCAAGTATATGATCTGTGATCAAGGCAACTGCTTCTGGATGATTTAATTTCAAACCTCGTTCTTTGCGTCTCTGCGCCAATTGTGCTGCAACAAAAATACTGAGTTTATCAAGATCTTTAGGGGTAAACATCATACAATTAGATATGAAATTGTTCTATTTATTACTTGAAACCCAAAAATACGAAAAGATAACTTGAGGCATACAGTAGATTTACCGTGCTAAGCTCAGTATCAATTGTAGGAAATATTTTTACTGAAAACGGATCACAGATTCTAAAGGAAAAAACATTTGAAAAATTACAAATATCACGTAATGATTTAGAGAAAAATAGGCTTCGCAGAACAACAGACAAAGGCACAGATGTTTCCATAGTATTAGAACGTGGTTCCAAATTACAGCATGGCGATATTCTCAATCATGGTGAAAGTTTCATAGTTGTTTATCAGACTCCGGAAAAAGTTATCACAGTAAAGACAAAAGATGATTCTTTTGAATTGATGGTATTACTGGGTCACATAATTGGAAACAGACACAGACCGATTTCACTAGAAGGTAGAACAGTGACATTTCCCATACAAGCAGAATCAGAATTAGAAATTTTTGAAAGACTATTCACTCCCATAATAGGAAAAATAGAGATGAGCATTGAAGAAAAAATCTACATACCAGACCAGAGGATGAATGTTCATGAACACTGACTACATGCAAGACTTGGGAATGATACAGATGTCAGACTCTTTCTTTCCCACAGGACTTTACGCCAACTCAAACGGTCTTGAAAGTATTTTTCAAAATAATAAAAAAATCACGCATCTTGAAATTGGGAAAATTATTGAGACTCAACTAAAACAACAGATTGGCCCTACAGATTTAGTAGTAATGGAAAATGCATTGAAATTTGCAAGTACAAAAGAATTTGATAAGATATCAGAACTTGATATGAAAATTAATTCAATAAAAAATATCAAGGAAGTCAGAGAAGCTTCCAAAAGATCTGGAATTCAGTTGGCAAGATGCATCAAGGAATTTGTAGAAGATGAAATTCTTGAGAAATATCTGAAATTTCATCAAAAAGGAATGATAAACGGATCGTACTCAGTTAGCTTTGGTCTGTGTGCTAATGCCTTGGGAATCAGTCCTCAAAAGGCAGGTTTGATGTTTCTTTACGGCTTCACAGTAAGTGTAGTGGGCGCAGCATCAAGAATGGGAATAATTCAACATCATCAAGCTCAAAAAATAATTCATGAGTTAAAGCCACTAATTATTCAAATTGTAAGTGAAAGTATTGATAAATCTACAAAAGAGATTTGGCAATTTGCACCTCATTTAGAGATTTTACAAATGCATCATGAAAGAATGGATTCTAAGATGTTTATTACGTAAACAAAGGAGTTTGGCAAATGACTGAGAGAATACCAAGGTTGGGGATTGGAGGACCAGTAGGTTCTGGCAAAAGCATGTTAATTGAGAAAGTTGTCCCAGTATTGGCAGCCAAGGGATACAGCATTAGTATAATTTCAAATGATGTCATTTCAAAAGAGGATGCAGACCGTATGAGAAAAAATTTGGCAACAGATAGAGGATTATTGCCAGAAAATCTTGTTATTGGTATTGCCACTGGAGGATGTCCGCACACTGCAATTAGAGAAGATCCATCAATTAACATCTCAGTGATAGAAGAAATTGAAGAAGAACACCCCGAATTAGATCTCATCATAATAGAAAGTGGGGGAGACAACATTATGACCACCTTTAGCCCGAGCCTTGCAGATTATTTCATTTACATAATTGATGTTGCTGGCGGAGACAAATATCCAAGAAAAAGTGGCCTCGGGATAGAAAGCTGTGATCTCCTTGTGATAAACAAAATTGATCTTGCACTTCATGTGGATGCAGATCTTAATGTAATGGAACAAGATGCCGTACGTATTCGTAAAGATAAACCGCATGTTTTTGTCAATTGTAAAAATAACACTGGAATAGACAAGGTATCAGAACATATAATCAGGGATCTTCTTTTTGACAGTCCACCAAAAGTTACACTATCAAATAGGCAGAAGTAAATGGATAGAGTAGATTTTTCAAACATAGAAGAAACTTCAGATGAAGCGCTTCAACATAATGAAGAGATCAAGCAGCTTGGAGTAGGCAAGTCTGGAAAAAATGGCAAGTTGAAAATAGTTTTGGACATAGAGCCATTTTCTGGAAAAACGAGAATAAAGGAAAAGGAATCGGTGTTTCCACTTAGTGTTCAAAAGGAGATGTACTATGATCAGTTTCAACCCAAGATGACTCATGTCTATATTGTGTCTAGCTCCGGCGGAATTTTACAAGGAGACAAATACATGATTGATATAATTTTGAAAAAAAATGCATTGGCCCATATAACAACACAGGGAGCTACAAGAGTTTATGGTATGAATGTAAGTAACGCAATTCAAGTGGTAAATGTATCACTTGATGATGGTGCTTATCTCGAATTTATTCCAGACCAGATAATCCCCTACAAAAATTCTAGATTCTATCAAGAGATCAACTTTAAAGTGCATGATAACGCTACAATGATTTACTCTGAGATCATAAGCCCGGGAAGAATCGGCATGGGGGAGATTTTTGATTATGAAATATGTTATCTAAGGTCAATAGGAAAAAATCACAAAGACGAATTAAGATTTACAGATTATACTAAAATCGAGCCTAAAAAAATGAATTTGCGAGATTTTGGAATATTAGAACAGAAACAAATTACTGCCACTATGTATATTCTGGCAAAAAGAAAAGACGTCGAAAAAATAATTCAAACTTTGGAAAATGAGATTAAAAATTCTTCAGAAATTGAGTTTGGTTGGTCTACTATGACAAAAGAAAATGGGATCTTGCTACGAATTCTTGGAAATACAACAAGGGATGTTATTAGACTAGTTTACTACATAACAAAAATAGTCAGAAAAATAGTACTCCACTCAGATTTTCATGAAATACGAAAAACTTGAGAAAAAGATCAGATTTTTTTAATTGTAAGTTTTGGATCATTACAAGATCAGATGCTAGTAATGTTCAATCCAAAAAAAGTTCCACTCATTGCAATATTGTATAAAATGTCAATGCCTATTATGATACTAATTGAGCCAACTAAATAACGCAAAATCTTGTTGATTCGTTCAGAATAAACTGAAAGTGAAAACGGTAATCC
>JBKKCM010000021.1:0-22403 GCA_046712755.1 Nitrosarchaeum sp.
GTCCAGTGCCGCAGGGAAGCCGTTAAGTCTGCCGCCTGGGTAGTACGGTCGCAAGACTGAAACTTAAAGGAATTGGCGGGGGAGCACCACAAGGGGTGAAGCCTGCGGTTCAATTGGAGTCAACGCCAGAAATCTTACCCGGAGAGACAGCAGAATGAAGGTCAAGCTGAAGACTTTACCAGACAAGCTGAGAGGTGGTGCATGGCCGTCGCCAGCTCGTGCCGTGAGATGTCCTGTTAAGTCAGGTAACGAGCGAGATCCCTGCCTCTAGTTGCCACCATTACTCTCAGGAGTAGTGGGGCGAATTAGCGGGACCGCCGCAGTTAATGCGGAGGAAGGAGGGGGCCACGGCAGGTCAGTATGCCCCGAAACTCTGGGGCCACACGCGGGCTGCAATGGTAGTGACAATTGGTTCCGAATCCGAAAGGAGGAGGTAATCCTCAAACGCTACCACAGTTATGACTGAGGGCTGCAACTCGCCCTCACGAATATGGAATCCCTAGTAACTGCGTGTCATTATCGCGCGGTGAATACGTCCCTGCTCCTTGCACACACCGCCCGTCGTTTCATTGAAGTTTGCTTTTAGCGAGGTGACGTCTGATTGGCGTTATCGAACTTGAGGTAAGTGACAAGGGAAAAGTCGTAACAAGGTGACCGTAGGGGAACCTGCGGTCGGATCACCTCCTTAGACAAGTGAATGTGCCGGGTGCACATAATCTTCACAAAAATCATCGATGCAATGCATCACGAAAGTGATGTATGAAGGATGTAGCAGGTTCCTCTTACCGGAGGACTTGCAATGATCGTCGTGCATAGTCGTGTAATATGTGGCTGAATTTGCCGGTGTAAAGACGCCAATAGGTGGATTGCTAGGCTTGAGGAGAGAAGAAGGACGTGGCAAGCTGCGATAAGCTCGGGGTAGGCGCACGCATCCTATGATCCCGAGATGTCCGAATGAGAATCTTACACATAGTGTATTCCGTTACAATGGTGATGGAAGTCGAACCGTGGGAATTGAAGCATCTTAGTACCACGTGGAAAAGAAATCAATTGAGATTTCCCAAGTAGAGGCGATCGAAAAGGAAAGAGCCCAAACTGAATCCTTCGGGAGATGTGGTGTTTTGGTATGATAATATGGAATCCTGGAACACAGCTGAAATGATCTGAAAAGTTCTGGCACAGAGGGTGATACCCCCTTAAGCAAAGTGGAAATGGTCCTATTCATACCCGAGTAATTGTCCTTGGTAGTGGGCAATGAATATGGGTGAAAGTAGCATCCGAGGCTAAATATCTCTCAAGACCGATAGTGTACTAGTACCGTGAGGGAAAGCTGAAAAGTACCCCGGAAGGGGGATGAAAAGTGCATGAAACCTATTGGTTACAGACGTGCGTGGCATGAAAGGTGATTTTTTCAGACTAGAGGTTCTAGCAATAGAACTGAAGGTTTGATGTTTTAATCATCAGTGTCACGCGTTCCGTCTCGAAACACGGGCCAGGGAGCTAACTGTCATGGCAAGCTTAAACCTTTAATGGTGAAGGCGAAGGGAAACCGAGTTCTCGCAACTTCGCAAGAAGTGAGGAGAAGCGTGTGAAAGTGCGTTGAGTCATGGCAGCTAGGCTAGAAGCCAGACGATCTATTCCTGAGCTAGATGAAGGCGGGCGAAAGCCCGCTGGAGGTCTTAAGACGTTCTGACGTGCAAATCGTTGTTGTGACTTGGGAATAGGGGTCAAAAACCAATCTAGTCTGGCGCTCGCTAGTTCCAACCGAAGCGTCTCGCAGGGCGTGCTTTGTGGAGATAGTGTTTCCGGTAGAGCACTGATAGGGGGGCACGGGGAAGAAATTCCTCACCCTCCATTCAAACTCCGAACGGATACACATCGTAGAAGCAAGGACACGGGTTCATGTGGCGTAAGGCTCATGACCGAAAGGGGTTTAACCCAAACTGAAGTTAAGGTCCCCAAATTTTTGCTAAGTGTCAAGCCAAAGAGCGTGTTCTCGCCAAGACAGCAGGGAGGTATGCTCAGAAGCAGCAATCCTTTAAAAAGTGTGTAACAACTTACCTGCCGAGGGGGGATGCCTCAAAAATGGACGGGGCTAAAGCAAAGTACCGATACTTTAGATAATTATCAGTAGATGATTCATGGTAGGTTGGCGTAGTGATTGGGTCGAAGCAGGGCGGTGACGTCCTGTGGACCGATTTCTATTGCAGATCCTGGTGGCAGTAACAGCATAGTATAGTGAGAATCTATACCACCGCAAGCGCAAGGGTTTCCAGGCAATGCGTTATCAGCCTGGAGGTAGTCGATCCTAAGGTTTGCCTCAACAGAGTAAATCGAATGGGAAACTGGTTAATATTCCAGTACCTTGCACAGAGCGTTTGAGCTATATGGTTAGCTTTCGGATAAGGGGTGTACAACTATCGTTGTATCTAACTGTTCAAGGGTTAGGGAGTGTCGTAATGACGAGAACTAATCCGAGGCAGGAGTGGCTTCGCGTTAGCGGAGTTTTCTTGATTCCAAGAGACCATGAAAGACTGTGTAGTTAGTAATGTGCAAGCTCGTACCGAGAACCGACACAGGTGCGCTAGCTTAGTAAGCTAAGGTGCTACGAGTATACCGTATGGCGAGGGAATTCGGCAAATTAGTCCTGTAGCTTAGGTATAAGGGATGCCTGCGGTCTTCATGAGGAATGGGGATCGCAGGTTACAATGACAAGGGGGTTCCGACTGTTTAATAAAAACACAGGCGACTGCTAGTCCGAAAGGATTTGTATAGTCGCTGAATCCTGGCCGGTGCCGGTACCTAAAACTTGGGTTCAACCGAGCTAAGGGCCGGTTAACGCCGGGAGTAACTCTGACTCTCTTAAGGTAGCCAAATGCCTTGTCGGGTAAGTTCCGACGCGCATGAATGGAACAACGAGAGCCCCACTGTCCCCGCCTACAACTCGGTGAAGCCACATAAGGAGGACGAACAGTCCTTCATCTTCCATCGGGGAGAGAAGACCCCGTGGAGTTTTACTGCAGCTTGTGCTTGTGGTATAGTAAAAATTGCACAGGGTATCTGGGAGCTATGCTTAACGTTCTCCGGGATGTTAAGAAGCAACGATGTAACACCAGACTCTTTTTGCAGTACCACTTATCCAGAGAAGACTGGAAACACGTGCAGGTGGGCAGTTCGGCTGGGGCGGCACCCCTTTGAAAAGATATCAAAGGGGCCCAAAGTTTAGTTCAAACGGGGCAGAAATCCGTTGAAGAGGGCAAAGCCAAAAACTAGACTGAATGGATTTCCAAACGCACGGAATTCATAGACGAAAGTCTGGCTTAGCGATCCATCGTGTGCCCACTATTGGGGCCCGGTGGTGACAGAAAAATTACCCCAGGGATAACAGGCTCGTCGCGGGCGAGAGCTCCTATCGACCCCGCGGTTTGGTACCTCGATGTCGGCTTTTCCTATCCTGGTCCTGCAGCAGGGGCCAAGGGTGAGGCTGCTCGCCTATTAAAAGGGAACATGAGCTGGGTTTAGACCGTCGTGAGACAGGTCGGTCTCTGCCTGATGGAAGCGTGGATGTCTGAGGGGAAGTTGCTCCGAGTACGAGAGGAACAGAGCAGCGTGGCCACTGGTTTACCGGTTGTCTGATAAGGCAGGCCGGGCAGCTAAGCCATTTGGGCTAAGTGCTGAAAGCATCTAAGCACGAATCCCATCCCGAGACAAGACATCCTTTCGTAAGATGAAGGTCGGCAGCAGAAGACTGCGTTGATAGGAAGGTGGTGTAGATCACAAGCTTCGGCGAGTGGTGAGCCAGCCTTTACTAACAGACCAACACACCGGTTCAGCCACTTACATAGAGACTATGCACGATGAATTCATTTTTGAATTCATCAAGTGGAAACAAATACACGACATGTACGATGATTTTATTTTTAATCATTCTTAGCGAATGCTATGCATTTTGATTTGATGATTTTATTTTTAATCCTCCTAGCGAATGCTATACACGACATTAAGAAAATAATTTTTAGCGTCTAATATTTGATGTATTTATCATAAATCTTAAATTACACTCTATTTTCCTAATATTTATGAGTAATAATTTTGGTATGTTTTTATTATTTTCTATACTTGTTACAGGACTGATAGTTAATCCTCTTGCATTTGCACAAGAAGCTCCAGTAAATGCAACTTCTGAAACTACTGACACATCAAATTCCACATCTATTGAAGGCGGAACAATGGTAGTTGAAGATGAACTTGAAACTGAACTTGAAACTGAACTTGAAACTGAAGATGAAACTGTTCTTTCCCCACTTAAACAAATCAAAGAAGGTGTTGTGCCTGAAAATGTAGTTTGTAAAGAAGGACTAGAGCTTGTTTTCAAACTTAACGGACAACCAGCTTGCATTAAAACAACAAGTATTCAAAAATTGATTGCTTGGGGTTGGATCCAATAATTTTCTATCTATCTGAGCAGCACTAAAATTCTAATCTATAATTTTGTTATTGCCGAATTCAATTTCAAATCTTGGTTGATATTGTTTTATTCTTCAAATTCGATGTCTTTTTCCAATTCTTTAGGAAGTCCAACCCACCATTTCTCAGACATTTCTTAAAATCAAAAGATTTCAAGTTGGTAATAGATCTGTTGGTTAATTCTGTAACACAATTGTATAACAAAATATGACAAAATTTAGTCTTTTTTATATCTGATATTTTCTTTATTTTCTTCTGGTTTTTTTATTTTTATTATGAGTGTCTCTCCTATTTTATTAAAAATTCTTTGGCGATTTTCATTTGTAAAAACCCATCCTAATGCAACATCTAATGGCAAAAGAAATGTTTTGCCAAAACTACTGATCATGACTCCTTTCCAATCGGGTGATTTTCCATACATATCTGTTATCTTCAAATTTAGAATTTTCTTTCCCACCGTCTGACCTTTTTTATATTCTAAAATTGTCCAATATGCAAAAAAGATGATGCTAGTTGGAATGAATGTTGTTTCTGCCAAAATCCATTTTTCGCTTAATTCATAGTCGATTGTCCCAAAAACTAAAGAAATTGCTAATATTGAAATTGTTGAAACGATGCAAAAATCAATTAACCACGCAAAAAATCTATCACCCCATTTTGCAATCACTATCTCTGAAAACTCCGAATCTGATTCATTCATATTCTAACTATTGTGATCAAATTAATAAAATGTCTTCAACTGGTAAAACATGACACAGAGCTAATCTTTAGTTAGCACTGATTACAACACAGTCAATTTATCACTGATGTACTATGTGATATTATGAAAGCAAAATTTGCATCCTCTTGTATATCATGCGGGGATAAAATCCAATTAGGCAAAGAAATTGCCAAAAATAAAGATGACAAATGGGTTCATAAGCACTGCGTTGATGATGCTGAAGGACTACCCTAGAAATTAATAAGATCTAATTTCAACTTCATTTGAAAATCTTTTTGATCCTGATTAATCCCCTCGATGTCTTTTTCTGGACTATTAGAAAAAATGAGAAAGATGTCGTAAATCTCTACAATTCTCTTTCTCCAATAATGCAACTTGCAACAGGTGGATCAATGCTAAATTTTGGCTATTGGATGGAAAATACAATTGAGCCTATCTCTGCCCAAGAAAATCTATGTTCATACTTTAGTAAACTAGCAGAACTGGAAAATGCAAAAAACGTTGTTGATGTTGGGAGTGGATTATCGGCACCAGCAATTTTTTGGAGAAATAATTATGAAAAATTAAATCTATTTTGTGTAAACATCAATCGTGATCAATTATCTTTTTCAGGTCCTCAAAAAAATATTGAATTTCTCAACTCAACTTCTACAAAATTGCCCTTTTCTGATAACTCGGTAGATCGTGTTTTGGCATTAGAATCTTCGCAACATTTCAAACCTCTGAAAGATTTTATTTCAGAATCGAAACGAATTTTAAAATCAGATGGAATATTGACTTTGGCATTACCTGTAACTCTTCCAAGCGCTTCTTTTGTAAAATTAGGGATTCTGAAATTTACTTGGTCCTCTGAACATTATGGGTTAGAACATGTAAAAGAACTTGTGATGTCTGGCGGCTTTACAATTCACGATGAAAAATTAATTGGAAAAAATGTCTATACTCCATTGGCAAATTACTATATTAAAAATCGTGCCGAATTAAAAAAATCCATATTGCAAAAATATCCAAAATATGTAGAAAAAATACTCTACATGTCTATTCTTAAAATGAAAAAAGCTTCTGAACAAAAAATCATTGACTATGTTGTTCTAAAATGCAGAATCTAAATTATACACGTAGGATTCCTTGTTCCAATAAATTTTCTATCGCATTTAGATATTCTGACTCTGAAATTAAATCGTCTATTAGCCACATTGTGGTTGTCTTAAACCATTTTGGTATGACAAATTCATGTGTTAGATATTTTTTCTCAAAAATATTAGTGTCTGTTAATTCTATTTTTTCCCACTTGGTAACAATATCTGTTTCTTTATGGCTATCTGAGAACACAAGTCCTGTTTCTTTATCTATAATTACTGTGTCTTGTTTTTCTGAATTCTGTGCAATCCATACCTGATGTGCTTTACTCTTGAATTCATATGTTGTTTCACCAATTACTTTTAAATCTGCTGTGATCATGTCACCAAAATTAATCGGAGTTAAAAATATGAATTTGTCTATCATACAACATTTCTTATTTGTTGGAATTGTACCATGATTGTCAATGTTAATACTCTCAAACTCTTTTCCGTCTCTTGAAATTTTTTCGGTGTTCATTAAAATTTCACCACCACTAATTGAATCCACAGTGTATCTTTCTGTAATATCTTGGCCGTATTTGTTAGAGTATGAATATTTCATAAAATCTGATTTTACAATACACAGTTTATTCTCATTACAATTTCTATCAGTGTTATTCAAAGATGGATTTAGAAGATGAGTTTCTAGCATTATTCTTATTCCATATGCAAATCGTGAATCCGTGATTTTTCCCTGCATCCACATTTTTGCATCATTTTTTATCCATTCTGGCATAGTGTCCGAAATTCGCATGTGTCTTTCTTTAATGTATTTCGCATCGCCAAGATATTTTTCAATCTCTGCAATTAACACAATCTCTCTTCCTGGGTGTGTACTCTTCCAAGCTATATGATTATACAAAATCACACATGCTCTAAGATTTGGATAGTTTTCATGTTGTGTTGCAAGCGTTTCTACCCCAACGAAAACATACTCGTCATAAAAAAATTCACAAAATTTTAGAATGTCTTTTGTTGTTTTTACCTCAAAATCTGGATCATGTGCAAATGCACTAGGCACTCCAATTATCCCAGCTGATACTCCTAATAATAGGAGCATCAATATTGGCAATCTCATCGAGTTCTATTTCTATTTTTTTCCTTATTAATTACTTGTAGAAATTCTCTTAACTTGATGACCAATGTGGCATTTCAATTCCAAATGTGATTCCAATAACTTTGATAAATATTGTATCATTGGCTAAGTTTTTATTTTTGATATATTGACTGTACTCCGTTGTCTGCTCAAAATAACACCGCCCTTAAACTTTACAATGAAAAATGTTCACAGATTCTCAAAGAATCTGAAATTAGATTTGCAGGAATTGTAGATAAAGATGGAAAGTTGATAGCTGGTGGTTTTAAAGAAGGGCTTGTTCCTCATGAGGGAGATGAAACTAGATTGCACTCGTTTTTGGAATTTGTATCAAAAGCTTCTATTAGGAAAGAGTACGACGAAAGCTTGGGTCCAATTAATTATCTTGCCGCAAGACGAGACAAGGCAGTACTGGTAAGTTTTCCATTTCCAATTACTCAAATTCTTCTTTTGATCTCTGCAGAGCCTTCTGCTAATATTGAAAATTTGGCTAAAAAGGTAGTTAAAATTTTTACCAACGTTAATTAGAATTACTCACTATCCGGCAAATTCTTTAATATGCCATAATTTTTTGTTCTTGCATTGTATAGGTCATTTCTAATTTTATTTTCAATTTTACTGGTATTTGGTAATTTTGTTTCGGTGTTTGGGTCCATCCAAAATTTTTCTACAGATAAATCAATGTATTATTATGGTGATACTCTTAAAATTTCAGGTACTGTAAACTATGATGCTACAATTCCTTCTGTAATACTACAAATAATTACACCTGGTGGAACTGGTCTTGCTGGAATTGCACACGTATTGCCAAAATCAGATGGTTCCTTTTCCACTACGTTTCATGTGGGTGGTCCTACATGGTCTGAAGATGGTACATACACAATCAAAATATCATATGGTGGAAATCTTGAAAAAACATTCTCCTATCAAAAATTATCTATAAATTCTGATGATGCATCTATTGATACTGATAATCTCAATGTGTTATTTATTGAAAATCCTAAAATGCAAATAACTGGCTTTCCTTCTCTAGACCGCTCTCCTCAATATTATATTGACAGATACAACAATGAACCCAGCTACAAATCCTGGTTTGACTCTCAATTTCCTGATTATCTAATACAAGATGTTGTTGGATACAAACCAACACATGTACAAAACTTTCCTTCTCTAGACCGCTCTCCTCAATATTATATTGACAGATACAACAATGAACCCAGCTACAAATCCTGGTTTGACTCTCAATTTCCTAACCAATCCATCTATGACATATTGGGTTTTTCAACTTACATTCCTGACTGGATTAAGACATATGCTAAATTGTGGGCCACAGGTGATATGTCTGATTCTGAATTTATTTTAGGATTAGATTTTATGTTAGAACATCACATAATTGTAATCCCAAATTTACAGTATTCTGAAGAAAATTCCATATCTAGTATTCCAAATTGGATACGAAACAATGCTGATTGGTGGGCAAATGATTTGATTTCACAACAAGAATTTGTAAATTCTTTGGAATATCTAATTGAAGAACAAATCATTGAAATTAACTAGTTAATTAGAAAACAATCTTTGAGATCTCATTACTATTGATCAAATAGTTTTAATTTGATAAAATTATTAATAAAATCATGAAAGCAACATTTGGTGCAGGATGTTTTTGGCATGTTGAAGACTTGCTTCGTAAAACCAAAGGTGTGAAATCAACACAAGTAGGTTACATTGGAGGCAAATTAACCCATCCAACTTATGAAGAAGTCTGTACTGATACAACTGGTCATGCCGAAGCAGTCCAAGTAGAATATGACCCAAATGAGATCTCTTATGATGAATTACTCAAAGTATTTTGGAGTAATCATGATCCTACATCGCTAAATCGACAAGGACCTGACGTTGGGAATCAATACCGTTCTGCAATATTTTTTCATGATGAAGAACAAAAAAAAATTGCACAAAAATCCAAAGAAGAACTAGAAAAATCAGGAAAATTTCAGAAACATATTGTAACTGAAATTGTTCCAGCTCCTGAATTCTATAAAGCTGAAGAATATCATCAAAAATATTTTCAGAAACATGGATTATCTTAAATCCTTTTCAATATTTTTATTTCACATTATGTAATGATCTGAGAATTACTGCAATACAGATTAAAACGTCAAAACTTATCTTATGATGTTATGAACAAAGTAGGAAAAGCGTTATTTGTCACAGGATCTGTTATGTTGATCATTTTTTCAGTGTTGCTTTTCATATTCTATGGAATTGTAGATCTTACAGCGTATCAAAATAATGACATATCCGTAATCAATGTTGCTGGAATAATAACTGGAATTTCAGTTGGAACTGTGCTTTTGATCATATGTAAAATATTTGATAAACTATTGCCTAGTATAAAGAAATAATTTCCAACAAAAAATATCAAATGAACAATGGTGTGAAGAAAATTAAGACTGTTGAAAAATCATTAATCTTTTGTTTAATCATAATCCTCCCCCCAGAACTTCACTTAGCTCAATGTCATACCCGCTAGGGTCGCTAATGTAAATTGACCGTGATTTTTCAAATTGAACAGGACCGTTATAGTAGACCTTGACATCTAATGACTTGCAGATCTGCATTATCTCATTAAAATTTTCTACATGAAATCCAAAATGAGCAATTGCACCTTCTGGTCTCATTTCTGGATCCTCATAAAGACAAAGTTTGATGTTGTTGTTACCTATAATTTTGGATTTATCTTCTGGTTGTTCTTTTTTAATTTCGAAGCCAAAAAGACTTTTGTAAAATTCTACACTTTCATCTAAATTCTTTACTGTTATATTGACATGATCCATTGAAGTAGCCTTCAATGTTTTAGCCATGATTAATTACCAAATTATCCGGCTTAATAATATTGATTTTAAAAGTTCATGAATAGTTTGTCTGTTTTCTCTTTAGATCTAAAAAAACATGATCTCTCTTGTCATATGCGTGAAAATTTAGAAAAGCAATAAAACAACTGATCGGTAATAGTAACTAAACTTAACTAGCTAAATAATTGACGCTAAATTGTTGCAAGAAAATTTTATTCAAGTGGATGGAAATAAGATTCGATATCTAGAGTCTGGAGACTCTAAAAATATTCTAGTACTAGTTCATGGATTAGGTGCATCTGCAGAACGATGGAATAACGTGATTCCTCATTTTGCAAAATATTATCATGTGATCGTCCCTGATCTGATTGGATTTGGTTACAGTGATAAGCCCGTTGTTGATTACACTCCTGATTTCTTTTCAATATTTCTTGGGAAATTTTTTGATGCACTAGGAATTAAACGTCCGAATGTAATTGGTGCTTCTTTAGGCGGTCAAATAGCTGCAGAATATGCATCTGCACATCCCAATAATATAGAGAAGTTAATTCTTGTCTCTCCTGCAGGTGCAATGAAACAATCTACCCCCGCATTAGATGCTTACATAATGGCTGCTTTGTATCCAAATGAACAAAGTGCTAAAAATGTATTTGAGATGATGGAAGTTTCTGGTAATCAAGTCGATGATAGAATTGTTCGTGGATTTGTTGAACGAATGCAATTGCCAAATGCAAAATTGGCATTCATGTCTACCGTTTTAGGACTGAAAAATTCAGAAGTCATTACAACTAAACTGCACACCATTCATAGTCCTACTCTGATAATTTGGGGTTCTAAGGATCCAGTAATTCCAATTCAGCATGCAGAAAGTTTTGTATCTTCTATCAAAGATTGTCGGTTTTATAGAATGGATGGCTGTGGCCATACTCCATATGTACAAGATCCTGACGCCTTTTCATCTATAGTTTTAGAATTTCTTTCATGTTGCTAGCTTTACTTATATACCCATAGTTCCTACTATTACCAATGAGCGGTAATTATAACCAGTTTAATCCTTCAGAGATGTTCAAAGACTGGATTCAAAAAAATGGTCGTGCACAAGCTGAATTTATGAAAAACTTTGGCTTATTGATGACAAACCAGAATATCCAAACATTCAATCCTTTAGAAACTCTAAGAGAAGTATCTGATAGCACAAGAAATGCTCAGTCTGATTTAATGAAGAATGTGTCTTCCATGCAAAACAAAAGCATGGAAACAATGTTTCAGATTGGTCAAATGCTCCCCTCTTTTATGAATTGGGGCGCTTACAAAACAACTGTTAGTAGTAATGGCAGAATTTCTATTCCAGAGGCAGAACGTAATGCCCTTGGATTAGGAGAAGGCGACTTGGTTCAAGTTATAGTCATTCCAATAGCAAAAAAATCAAAAAATAAGGAGGTGAAACAATGAGTAAAAACGAACAGATACCAGAAACTAAAGATATGTTTTCAGTTTATCAGGAAAACGTAGACAAGATATTCTCTGGTATTAGACATTCAGTACCACAGTATCATCAGTCAATTACTAACGTTCAGCAAGAATACCTACAAACATATGAAAATATTGTTGATTCTACAATCACACTACAAAAAGAATATGCAAAGAAAGCAGGTATCGCAACTAACATTCCACAAACAACCCTAAAAGTAATTCATGATACTACAGAAGAATTTGTTAAAGCAGCTTCAATACAGAACCAAATAATACTTGCAACCATTGATGCAACACAACAAAATATCAAAACATTCAATGACAATGCAAAATCATTTGCTGATCTAAACAGAAATATTCTACAATCCTGGATCCACGCATTCACCACAAAGAATAACTAGTGATAAAATTTTATTTTTTTATTTTTTTATTTTATGATCTTTCTGCAAGCCATTTACCTAACTCTGGGAGTACTTTGTTTTGAGATAATGAGCTAGCAATCATGCCTACGTGGCCTGTTGGATACATCTTTAATGTTTTATCTTCACTTCCAACTGCATAATGAAGAGGCATGCTGCATTCTGGCGATACCAGATGATCTCCAACTGCAACTTGTGTAAATAATGGCATGTCTATTTTTTTCAAATCTATGTGACTTCCGCCAACATACATTTTATTTTGAATTAGCAAGTTGTCTTGATAGATGTCTTTGATCCACTGTCTAAAAAGTTCACCTGGTATTGGCGGTGTATCTCCTAACCATTTTTCTATTCTAAGGAAATTATCTACAAATTTTTTATTCTCAATGTTTTTGAAAAAATTTACGTATTTTTCAATTCCTTGCTCAAATGGTTTTAGTACTGAAAAACAGTAATACATGAATTCAGGAGGCATATTTCCTATGATTTCCACCATTTTATCTACGTCCATGTGCTTGGCCAGATTACTAATTACTGTAGTGTCTCGCCATCCGTCAATTACAGGTGCTGTTGCAATATAGTTTTTCACACTTTCTGGATGTAGTGATATGTATGCTGTTGCTAATGTAGCCCCAGTGCAGTATCCTTGCAATGATATTTTTTCTGTAGATGTTTCATCTTTGATAAATTCCACACTATTATCTAAATATCCATTAACATAATCATCAAAATCTAAATATTTGTCCATACTTGTTGGAGTTCCCCAATCTAGCATGTATATATCAAATCCCTGTAGTAGTAAATTTCTAACCCAACTTTTTTCTGGTTGTATGTCCAAAATATGATATCTGTTAATTAATGCATAGGAAATCAATAATGGTGTTTTGTATTGTTTTTCTGTAAGTGATCTGTAATGTAATAATCTTGTTTTGTCTATTTCTTGTACTACATCGTGTGGAGTTGCTTCCAGACTAATTTCATCTGGAACTGAAACTAATTTAGGTGCATCAATAATATTTTTGCCAAATTTTATTAACTCCTCTATGATTTCAGGGTCAAATTTTGATTCACTTTTCATTTTTTACCTCGTCTTTATTTTTTATCTCTTTTTTCTTTTTTAATTCAATTTCTAATTTCGTCACTCTTTTTTTAAGAGCATGCATTTCTTTGTACACTTCATCAATTTCTTCTTTACTTGGCAAGTTTGCTGACTGTAAAATTACATTTGAAATATTATTCCAATGTTTTGTAAGTTCAAGCTCTTTTGAAACTAGCTTTCCATAATTCTCTCCAAACTTTTCTGAATCAAATAATTCGGTAAAATCATTATCAAAAATATCTATCCATATTCTTTTGAATGATTCCATTTGTTCTACATCATGTGGCACGTCAGGTGCTTTCAGATTGACTTTATTTTGTGATTCCCTCCAAGTTTCTGACAGCTGCTTATAGTATTCTGTTACAAATTTGTTAAACTCCATTAAATTCTCATTAATTTGGATTAGTTCAGTTGAGATTTTCTTAGAATTTGAAGCAAATGCACGCATAGGACCTATCGAAGTCAAGGCTTGTGGTTTGCTTGCCATTAGATGGATGATATCTGTCCAGAACAAGGAAAGATGCTTGTAATAGTCTGTAATGTCTTTTGGAGATTGTGATTCCACGGCTTACTATCACCACAGATCTCAATAAATAGATCGCTTGTTTAATTAGACAAATGGTTAATGTTGAAGACCTAGAAAAAATATGCCAAAAAATTACAAATCTAGACCCCAAGATGAGATCTGCTCGAATTATCAATAGTAGGGGACATCTTGTTGCAGGTGGGATGAAGCAGGGATTACTATCATTGGAAGCACAAAAACAAGATGAGATGATGTTCATGGAACTTGCACTTAGAGTTCGTATGAGACATGAATTTGATAAGGAGTTTGGTGAAGTTCATTTTTCCATGTCTTATCGAGATAAGGTAATTGTGATGAGTTTTCCTTTGGCAAATGATGATGTTTTGCTAGTATCTTCTGAAAAAGAAGCAGATTTTAGTAAAATTGCTTTTAAAATTCTTAAACTTATTGTGCCACTCAAAAAATCTGTTTTGGGAACTTTTTGATTCATGATACGACATTATTCTAGTAAAGTATGTACTAATTATGAAAACTGATTCTTTAAATTTTACCTGTAATTTTTTAAACCCCTGAAATTATCTAGTGTGTTTAATTTTCTAACATGCTTCCATACATTGAGGGCGTTTTCCACCGTGCCTGTCTTTATAATCTTTAATTAAATCATTTGTGATTTGCTCGTAAGATATAGTCTGCATATATCTTACTCTTGTAGCTCTTGAGATGCATGAATCTTTTTCTTTGTCTTGAATACTTGTTTTGATATTTTCAGAACCCCCAATGAATAAAATTTTCATAGATGCATGCATCATATAGACTCCTGCAGATTGTGGTATTTTTGAAATTGTTTCTTTATTAAAGTCTAGCCAATCTGACCATGCATTTTCATTGTTTGGCATTTTTCTCACACTAGTTTTGCAGCATTTTTCTCAAACCTGCACATCTGTTTCTAATTGTTACCTCTGTAACTCCAGATGCAATTGAGATGTCTTTTTGTGATTTTATTTCACCCGTACTAATACATGCCAAGTATAATGCCGCTGCTGCTATTCCCATAGGATCTTTTCCTGCAACCATCCCTATTTTTTTTGCCTGTTCTAGTATTATCACTGCTTTTCGTTTACTTTTTTCGCTTAATGCCGCAATGCTTGCAATTCTTGATACTCCTTTTACAGGATCTACTACTGGCATTTTTAATTCCAGCTCTCTAAAAATTAATCTATAGCATCTTGCAACATCTTTTCTTCTAATGTTGATGCCCTTAGCAACATCATCTAAAGTTCTAGGTGTTTCTGTATTTCTACATGCAGCATAAAGAGATGCTGCAACTAGGCCTTGAATAGAACGACCTCTTACAAGTTTTTTCTCCATGGCCTTTCGGTAAATATATGCAGCTTTTTCAACTACTGCATCTGTTAGTGCAAGTTTATCTTTTAATTTGTCCATTTCATTTAGTGCTTGTCTTAGATTTCTATCTGCAGAAGAATGTGCCTGCGTCCTACTATCCCACGTTCTTAATCTCTCAATTGAACTCTTCATTGATGACGTGAGTGGTTTTCCAGTAGAATCTTTGTTGGCAGCACCAATTACTGTTGATAATCCCATATCGTGCATTGTCAATGATGTTCCAGCGCCTACTCTAGTTCTGTTTGTATCGTCATTTGCAAAGGAACGCCATTCTGCTCCTGTTTCTGAAATTTTATCTGAAACTACAAAACCACATCTTCCACAAAACAATTCCCCAGTGGTTTCATCTGTTACCAATTTTTTATCCCCGCATGAAGGACATTTTGGTCCAGAAACTACGGTGCTTTTCAGCATTAATTATAATTCAGTAATTAGCTTATTATTCATTTTACCTAATTTCTGCAGGTTAATTGTATGTAGGTTAAGCTAATGCTCATTCTAATTCTATAAAATTAGAATAACACTAAATGATAATCAGAAATGACCATTTTATTTTTTTAATTTGAAAAATCATCCTAACAGACAATATGCATAACTTGGTTTTAACGAAGTATACATTATGTTATTTGGATCAGATACATGTTCAAGTCCTATTGAATGACCTAACTCGTGTGTCATTATTTTTTCAATAGTTTTTACATCATACAGCTGGAAGATTCCATCACAGTTATAATCACCTAATGTGACTTCAACTATTCCCTTTCCCAAATGTGCATGACCAAGTACGCCTTGCCCTATATCTCGTACGACCCATGTAATCCATACATTTGCTTCATGTTTTTGATTAGTAATCTCGAATTTTATTCTAGCTTTTTGTCCGTTGGTGCTTAACTCTTGATTTTCCCAAAACAAAAATGAATTTTGCAATGTACTGACATGATCTAATGGCAGTCCTGTTGGCTGTTCATTTACAAAAACCTTGTAATGAATAACGTATGTTTCATCTATTATTTCGTATGTAGCATCTGGAAAATTATTCGATGCTGTTTTTGCCTCTTCTTCAAAATTCCACTTTATGTAATCTCTGAGGAATTTTTTTATTACATCTTGGCTCGGATTTGGGTTTTCTATGTATCTTTTTTCATCTATGATGTTCTTTGAAATACTTCGTAGGTATTTTTCAAACAAATAAAATTGCTCATCATTCTCTTTTTGAATCTCATCTTGTGATTTTTTAATATTTACTGTTATGATCCCTTTTTCTATCATGTATTGGATACCTAAAACAAAATCCTGATCATTTATCGTGTTTTCTGCCCACCAAGACGCATTGTTTCGTATCCAATCTGGTATTTCATCCACAGTTTCTGATTTTGTTTCTACTGGTGGAATTTGTATAATTCTATTTTCTATCATAAATAATAATGCTGATACAAACTCAGAATCTTTGATTTGCCCTTCTGACCACCATTTTGCAATTAGTTTGACCCAATCTGGAATTGTTATCCCTTTTTTTCCTAATTCATCTGGTTTTTCTGTTGGAATGTATGGATATTTTATAATCACTTTGTTTGTCAATTCCTTGTAGTTGTTGATCACAATACTGTCTGGTTTTTTCTTGGATGCTTTTTCAAAGTAGTATTTTGCTTCCTGATATTCTCCCAAATTTCCAAATCCAACACCAATTCCAGTAAGTACTGTAATGTCATCTGGTCTAGATTGAAGAATCTTGAAGAACTCTTTTAGTGATTTTTCGTGATATCCGGAATTACTTAGAGCAATGGCTTTCATTTTTAATGTAGATAAATTATTTGGAGCAACTTCTAAAATATTATCATAGATTACAATTGCTTCGCTGTATTCTCCTTTCACAAAGTATTCGTTAGCTTGTTTGAACATTATTTGTGCATCATCTGAAGTCTGTGCAAACACAGGAACTGAAATGAAACTAGAAAATAGTAAAATTGCCACTAGAAAAGCACGAATCATCAAGTATTTGATGTTTGGATTTCAGATATATTTTATTTCCATTTTGTGACAAATTATGACTATTGACATATTGCTGTCATTTTTAGCTCAAAATTCCGTTTGATTTACTTAGCAAATCTTTAATCTTTTAACAAATACAAGTTTCTAGATTGAGTAAGATCGGTGTAGGCAAAATTATCTATGAGTTTAGTAAAAAAATTCAAGAGATCAAGTCAGAATTAGATGAAATAGGAGGTCCAACTTCAGACATGCCTGAACTAATTAACTCTGCAAATCTTTTACGCTCAAATGAGTATCTTGCCAAAGTATCTAAAAAACAGTCTGAGTTACTATCTATCTATGGTCAGTATTCTAAGGCGCTAGAAGACATGATTACCATGATTTTTGATATCCAAAATGATCTCAAAAATATCTTGAGAGAACAATCTGATCTAATCTCAAATAGAAAGCCTAAAAAACACTCTATCCAAAAAAACAAGAAAAAACCTGTTAAAAGAAAATCTCCAAAAAAATAATGTGAATTTCATTTATGTTAATTTGAAATATATGTTATGTCCCCTGATGTAATTCGTCTGTTTTTCTTGTTTTCTGATATGACTAATGCTCCATCGTCATCTATTTTGATTGCCTTGCCTCTGATTTTTGTATCTTCTATATTCAGTTCTATATTTTGACCAATAGTTGATGATTTTTTTGTCCAATCTCTGATGATTTTTTTAGTATCTCCAACATTCAATAAATTATATATCTGTTCTAACTCCATCAAAAATGACTGTATTAGTAAAATTGGTTTTACTGTTTTATTTTGTTCACTCAATGATGTAACTCCGTAAAAATTTGGCGTGTCTTTTAAGCTCTTTTCAATTTGTCTAATGTCTACATTAAAATTTATTCCAACGCCTAGAATGAGATTTTCTATTTTATTTGATTCTAATGATGCATCTACTAACATCCCTGCAACTTTTTTGCCTTTGATTGTTATATCATTTGGCCATTTCAATTCTGATTTGATGTTCAATGTTTTTTCTATTGCATTTGATAGTGCTAGTGCCGAAGCTATTGGAAATAATGTAATTACTGATATGTCAAATTTTGGATGTAAAATTATTGAAAACCAAATGCCTCCTTTAGGCGAAATCCATTTTCTACCTAATCTTCCTTTTCCACTTGTTTGCTTTTCTGCAATTATCACTGTCCCGTTATTTGTTTCATCTGAAGCAATTTTTATTGCCTGATTTTGAGTAGAATCAATCGAGTCAAAATAATATACTCGTTTTCCAAATACTTTGGTCTTTAACCCTGATGTGATTTCCCATGGTAGCAGCATATCTGTGCTGGATTCTAATCTATATCCTAGCTTTTGTTTTGACTCTATTTTGTATCCTAATTCTCTGATTTTTTTAATGTGCTTCCAAACTGCAACTCTGCTTATTTTCAAGACATCGCTCAAATCTTGACCTGATAGATATTCGGTATTATGTGATTTTAGAAACGATAGCACTTTGACTAGACCTGGATTGTCATACGAGCTGTAAATCAACTGTTTGTGTTCTTTATCTCAAGTATAAAATATCCACTTTGTTTTAGAATCCAACATCAAAGTCAAATCCACCCCCATCAGACCCCCCACTATCAGAACCCATATCTGATCCACTGTCTGATGAACTATCTGCTCCTGCATCACTAGGGATGCTCTCGGCTGGTACATAATCTGTCATCATCATGCCCATCATGCTAAACATCATTGAAAACATGATCATATCCATTACTCCAAAAAACATCATCATGGGAAGAATTGATTTGTTATCGTCCATGTACTGCTTTAATTTTTGCTTGTCTCCACTTTTGTACAATAATGACATTTGATCCCATTTGCCTTGTAATTCGTGAATTCTTTCTTCTACTTCTTTTGATCCTTTTTCTGTTATTTTGATTTCTATCTTTTTACCAAGCCAACTCTTTTTTTCGTCTACTGTGATTAGTTCTCTCTTCTCTAGCTTTTCGAGAATTGAATTTAATTCCTCGGCATCTATTTGGGCTGTATTTTGTATCTTTTCAAATTTTTTGGCTCCTTTTTTAATTGCCCCAAGAACAATTACATCTTTTGGTTCTTCTGGAGTTGATTCCATGCAATCTGATTTTTGTTATTATTAAAATACCCTGCGATTTGCTTTTTTTGTCTTAATAATTCTTTAATGTCACGAGTAATACCATTCTTGTTTATTTCAAAAATTATATTCCACTATACTTTAGATTTTTCATGGAACATGATTCTTACACTGATGCTGAAATCCGAGATATTCTTTCTTTAAGACATGTTGTGGTAGTTGGTATGTCTAAACATGACAACAAGGCAGCACATTATGTGCCAAAATATCTGTCTGAAAATGGGTTTGATATAATTCCAGTAAATCCTACAACTGATGAGATTTTAGGTAAGAAATGTTACAGTACTATTTCTGATGTTGATGATGATATTGATATTGTTGATGTGTTCAGGCCCTCTGATCATGTACTCTCTGTTGTGGAGGAAGCTATAAAGAAAAATCCCAAGGTAATCTGGCTTCAAGAAGGAATTCATAATCCTGAAGCTGAAGAAATGGCAAGACAAAAAGGCATCAAAGTTGTATACAATAGATGTATGTTTACAGAACATCAGAGACTGTTCTAAAAATGACTTCCTTTGATACTTTTTACAATGAGTTGCTTGAACTAGTCAATAAACATGAAAAAAACAACACACCACTAAAAGTTGAAAAAGATTTAGATACTAACATTGTAAAAATCTTTGGTGAAAACATTACTGCTCTGGCAAGAGCTAAAAATGGATTAAATGATGTGACTGAGCTTGCATATGCAACAGCAGAACATCATCCATTTTGGAATCTGCTTTACAACTGCTCAGAAATATCAAATACTGTTTTAGAGAAATGGACAAGTGAACTTTCAAAAAAAGACATAAGTGATATTGAGTGGTCCATAAAGGAATTAAAACAATCACTTGAAAAGATCACTGAGAAAATTAACGATTCTGAATCTAGGCAAAGATAAATATTCTTAGATTGCAATCAATGTATGCCAATTAAACTTGGATTAATAGGCAAAACAAATACTGGTAAAACTACTTTCTATAACGCTGCCACTTTGTCTTCTGAAGAAATTTCTTCGTATCCATTTACAACAAAAAAACCTGTTTCTGGAATAGCACACGCAATTACATTATGTGTGCATCCAGAATTCAAAATACAAGATAATCCCAATAATTCAAAATGTGTTGAAGGTTGGAGATACATACCAGTTGAATTAATCGATTTACCTGGTCTTATCAAAGATGCCTGGAAAGGAAAGGGTCTGGGAAATCAATTTCTCTCAATCGCTGCACAATCTGATGCGTTACTTCATGTAGTTGATGCTTCTGGGGGTATAGACTCTTCTGGAAAAATTACTGAGGTTGGAAGCGGTGATCCGATATCTGACTTTGCAGATATTGAAGAGGAATTAATTATGTGGTATCATAAAATTTTGGAAGGAAACAGAGACAAGGTTTCAAAGTTAATTCGAACTGGCTCTGGAATTATTGATGCTATAACTGATTTGTATCGTGGTGTAGGTGTCAATAAAATACATGTGAAAGACGCATTGACTGCACTTGGACTAGAGGATAAGGAATTTGATGATTTTGATATGGTTGATAGCAAAAAACTTGCTGCACATATTAGAAAAATTTCAAAACCTACCTTGATTGTTGCAAACAAAATAGATGTTGAAGGTGCGGACAAAAATTTTGCTAGATTGCAAGAACGTTACAATGATTCAATAGTAATTCCTGTCAGCGGTGATAGCGAATTCAGTCTAAGGAGAGCAGAACAAAAGGGATTAATCAAATATTCTCCCGGTTCAGAACAATTTGAAATAATAAAATCCGGGGAGCTCAATGAAAAACAAACACGTGCATTGGACTTCATAAAACAAGGAATAATGGGTGAATACATGAGAACGGGTGTGCAATTTGCAATAAACGTGGCAGTCTTCAAGCTTCTAAAGATGAACTCTATTTACCCTGTAGCTGATGAGAAACACCTTACAGATAAAAAAGGACGTATATTGCCTGATTTGATCTTGCTTAAGGCTGGTGCGACAATTGCTGATCTTGCAAAGGAGATACACTCTGATCTTACCAAAGGATTGCTCTATGGAAAAGATTTAAGATATAATTTGAGATTGCCTGTGGACTATCAACTAAGGGATAGGGATGTGGTATCTCTGGTTAGTGCATCAAAGAAATAGTCTGTTTTTTGTTAGTGTATTTAAAATTCTTTTATGCTTTGACGAATGATGTTATTTTCATCATCTACGAAGTTACCACAAGTTTCACAAAGCCACTGTGTCTTGTTTTCTTCCTTTATCCATTTTGGCAATCTTCGATTGCTACATGTTTCACAAAATAACGACACATTTCCTTGTGTTTCTTCCTCTATTTGTACTGGTGTTACACTGTCTTATTGAATATCTGCCTTAATCTTTTCTTTTCGCATCCAAATTGTTTTTCCCTTATGATCAATTAACTCGATGTTCATTTCATTGAGTTTGTCTCTGATTCTGTCTGCTTCTTGAAATTTCTTTTCTTTTCTTAATTGTTCTCTATTTATGATCAAATTGTCAATTTCTCGTTTTTGTTCTAGAGTTATTTTTGGGATAATCAATCCTAAAACTTCAAGCATTCTTTCAAATTCGGGAATGATGATTTTAGCATCATTCGAGTCTAATTTTTCTTCAGCGGCTAAATGATTTACTTCTTTTACAAGTTTGAAAAATGCCAAAAGTGCGAGATGTGTATTAAAGTCAGATTCTAATGCATTACCAAATTCGTTATTTGTCTCTTCAATTAATGATTTGATTTCACTGCCATAATTTTCATTATCTGCATGAATTAATTCATAATAACATGTCTCAGCTTGGCGCCATTTTATGAGATTCTCTTTTAACAAGTCTTCAGAATAATCTATTGGTTTTGAATAATGTCCTGACAAACAAAATAATCTGATTATGTTTGGCCCCCAATTATCTAAAACGTGTTTTATTGACTTGATGTTTCCAAGTGATTTTGACATTTTTTCACCATTAATTGTAACCATTCCCTCATGCATCCAAATTTTTGCTATTTGCTTTGATGTATAAGACTCTGTGTGCGCAATTTCATTTTCATGTTGAGGAAATATCAAATCCCTACCTC
>JBKKCM010000022.1:0-43462 GCA_046712755.1 Nitrosarchaeum sp.
CTAGAGTTCTCACTAGAGTTCTCACTAGAGTTCTCACTAGAGTTCTTTTTGTTAACTTGTCCATTATATTGATCATCAGCAGAAGCGACAATATTTTCATTGGACGTTACAGATTCTGAGGATTCAATTTCATGTTGATCATCAGCAGAATCTGCAAAAGCATTTTCTTGGGTAATTTGTTGTAGGATTTCTTCTACACTGAGATCTATATCTAAAGAAGAATAATGATCAGATTGCCCCCGATATATTTGATTTAATTTTTGTTCATCAAATATGGAATTATGTAATGACATGTCATCAATTTGTCCCGAGAATTCGTTTTGTAGTTGCGATGAGCCTTTCTTGGTGTAGACATATGCTCCAACTACAATGTCTTGATCAGATGGTATTGTACCTGCCTGTGTTGTGGTAAGATTTCCATTAACAGATATTGTTAATGTGTTTGCAAGTTTGGTTGTTGCTTCAAGCTGTCCATTAACGTAAATCTTGATGTATTTATCACCAAATGTAGCAGAAACAAGAGTCCAATGTTCTGGAATTGTACTTGTAGATTCCACAGATATCCATTTAATTCCATCAAATATGGAAAACTTGGCAACTTGTTCTGGAGTGATATTGTTATTTATGGATAAAACAAATGAATTTGTTTTGCTGATTAAAGTAAGTTCTTTGGAACCGTTTGAATAATCTGGATTTATCCAGCCAGATACCGTGAATGCGGATAATGTATTAGTGTGATTGTTCTGTATTGGGATATAGTTACTGCCGTTGAAGTTGGGTACCTCTGAGATTGCTTGGTTTGTATTATTACTATTTCCTGTCAATACACGATTCTTTTTGTTGACTTTGTCCTGATTATCATCAGAAGCTGCAAATGCGTGTATGCCAGAAAGCGGACCTGTTAACAATACAATACTAATCATAACAAACAGTACAGGATGTATTCTGACTTTTTTCATAGGTAACTTGTTAATTGATTGTTTGCAAATCTATTAAGCCGCGCTTACACTTGTGTCCGGTTCATATACAAATTTGTCCAGTTCATATACAAATTTGTCCATATAGTATTTTGATCTCTTGTCAGATCTTTTGTATTTATTAAAACATAACCTTTGAGGAGTTGAGACATTGGAACGATTTGTTTTACCTGTAATAGTTATTCATTCTCTTAACTTTTTGAATCTTTTATTGTATGTCTCTTGACAATTTATGACTAATCCGTGATTAGTTGTCTCATCATATTTTGTTTCTTGGCTGTTGAGTTCATTTTGCAATTTTCTATCCATCCCTTTTCTTATCTTATTTGCTTGTAATATTGCCTCTTTTTTTGCATTATCTTTATTTTTTCCTTTTACCGCAAAGGTTCTGTTCTTAAAATAATTGGTTGTTTTAATTCTTGTTTTTCTAGTGATTTCTTCTGCCAGATCAAAATGCCCTTGTTCATGTTTTAAAAGTAATGCACTATCTTCCACCCTAATATTTTTCATTACCCAAGAGAAATCAGGGATAAAAATTGCATTGAATTTCATTTCTAGAATCTTAAATTTGAATTTGCTTCCAGTATTAATATACTCAATAATTGGTTCTGATTCAAATCCTATTGCTGATACAGCTGACGCTTTATCTTCAGAATCAGCGTTTTTTTTAAAATCATCCCATTTTAAGATTCGACTCTTATTCCAAATAACTACTGGAAGTTCTGGATTTGTGGATGTGGTATTGACAAAGATTTCCATGTGATTATTATTAATTAATTGTTTGTAAAACAATTAAGTCATGCTTACGTTTATGTCAGTTTTATGGACTAATCTGTTATTATTTTAAAATCGTTGATGCAAATAGTCTGCCTTTCTCAGTCAAACCAACATTAATCTTGGAATTTTCAATTGTTGATTTAACCAGACCTTTTTTCTCTAGCCAAACAATGTGCTTTGCAAGTCTAGCATAATTTAGATTGGTACCAAGTGATAAACTTGTCTTGCCTTCAGAACCACGTTCTAACATGGATTCCGTAATGCGAATTAGAATTTTCATACTTGGCTCAAAGGTAGGCTCGATTATTTTCTGGTTAAGAATATTTGCGATTTTAGGTAACAATTTTTTCTTTTTAAGATCTATAACAATTCTAGGCTTGGGTACATTATCCTTATTATACCTGTTTGACACTATTGATATGTACGGGACACTTACTATTTAAAATATTCATTTAAGGTTCTGCCTGGATGGATTGTTGATAGCTAGATAATTTCTGAGAAATCGGAATTAGGGTGAAATGATGATGAAAAGTATGAGCCTGAAAGTATGATTTAATTTTTGATTTTAACGTTGCTTTAATTTTCTCCAATTGTACATGTGTGACTAGATCAAATATTTACTAGTGAAATTACAATCTAACATATTTTGAATAAAATGGATTTGTTTTCACACCAGTATTTGTCTGATAGATCAAAAGTAACACTGACAAATTTGTATATGAACTGGACAAATTTGTATATGAACTGTACACCAATGTCAGCACATATTAATAATTACACTGGTAATAAATTGATAATGATCATCATAAACCAAATGAGAATACGACATATGTATGATTTCTCTTCATGTCCTGCCCAAATTGCAATAGCAGTATTGGATAAATCATCATGTCAATTATATGAAATGGTATCATAATTTGCCTAGACAAGGATACAAAACCATTACCGTAAATATAAAAACTTTTTTGAGATTTTTGAAAAGTGTAAAATATGCACAAAAAGATGATTTGAAAGTGAGCAACAGTAGCTTCCTTGAATCTCTTCTTGATCTTGGGTCTGTGAAATTAGATCCGTTCAAGTCTTTAAAATAATTTTATTATCTTTGTTCAAAAATTATACAAATTTGCCCAATATACACTCCCAATGGCAGATTTGGTTCGTCCATTTTTGATATTTTTTGACCATCTGATCCTTTAATGCCTTGTTTCACAAAAAAGATTAAAGCATGTTCAAAAACTGCTACTTGCCTAGTTCTACTTGATTCAGACTTATCCTGCAAAACCATCTTTATCACTAAATCTTTCTGAATCATGTGATTTTTGAAGTCTATAATTATAAAACAAAGACGGATTTCATCTGTCCACTAATTTAAAAAAGTGGGAAAGTATTAATGGGTTCTAAGAAGCAATATTTTCATGCAAAAAGCTACTGTTACAGAAAAATCAACAAAAATATTTACTGATGTTCGTGAAGTCGATATTACTCGTGCAATTGTAAACGAATTTCATTCAGTTCTAATAGACAGAGCAGAATCAGATGTGATAATTATAGGGGCTGGACCTGCAGGATTAACTGCAAGCAGAGATCTTTCAAATATGGGTTTCAAGGTTTTAGTTGTTGAACAAAATAATTACCTGGGCGGAGGTTATTGGTTAGGCGGATATATGATGAATCCAGTAACAGTTAGAGAACCAGCCCAAAAGATATGGGATGAATTAGGCATTCCATACAAAAAAGTTTCAGAAGGATTGTACTTAACACCTGGACCACATGCGGTTTCAAAATTAATTGCAGCTGCATGTGATGCAGGAGTAAAATTTCTCAATCTTACAAAGTTCGATGATCTTGTTTTAAAAAATGGCAGAGTTACGGGCATTGTTGTTAATTGGATGCCAGTATCAGCATTGCCAAGAAACATCACATGTGTTGATCCAATTGCACTAGAGGCAAAAATGATTATCGATGCATCAGGTCATGACTCGGTTGCAGTAAAACGACTTGTCGATAGAGGATTAGTAGAATGGAAGGGAATGAATCCAATGTATGTAAACGAAGGAGAAGAGCATGTGGTTCACAATACTGGTGAAGTGTATCCAGGATTGGTTGCGGCAGGAATGTCTGTGACTGAAACATATGGACTGGCAAGAATGGGTCCTACGTATGGTTCAATGTTGTTTTCAGGAAGAAAAGCAGCTGAGATCGTAGCAGAGAAGATCAAAGAGTTAGAAAGATAAACAATCAGTAATTTATTAATTCATTGAAGATCTCAAAAATATTTTTGTATGATGAGCCTGCGGTTTCCCAGATTCAACTTGGGAGACTCGCTGGTTTTCTGAAAGAAACATTTCCAGTTCAAGTTGAAACAAGAGACAGTATTCTAAAATTCTCAAAAAAAGATACGGCTACAAAAATTGCATCGTGCCGAATTTTCAATCCTAGAAAACCATATGAAAAACATAAACCCAGTACAGATGAAATTCTTTTTGAAGAAGCAAATTTTGAAGACACTGCAAAAACAGAAAATATTATCATGTATGATGGATTTGAACTTCAAAAAGTATTAACAGAATTAGTCCCAAATGAAGAAAAATCATCGGATTTATTTCATATCTTTTTTACAAATAAATTGACATGTACGTATGATTGTAATGATTATAGATATCACGGAAGAGCATTAATCGGTGCAAATCCTTCAATAATTTCAACAACAGGAATAATTGAAGCGCCAGCAAAGCCAAGAGAATACTATTTAGATCTAATATCAAATTATACTCAGGGCATAAATGTAGAATCAATAAAGCAAAAATACAGAGGGACATATCTAGAATATAACGATACTAGGCTATCAAAAATCATAGAAGGTTATCTGTTACAAGCAATATTTTATTTTGAAACAGGTGAAGCATTTTGTGATAAAACAGAATGTAGACTTTTTAATGCACATTGGCAAAAAGACCTGTTGTGTTCACAGCTAGAAAATGGAAAATTATGTGAAATTCATCAACAAGTGTTAAAGAAATTAACAATGATGTGATTATTAATGACTAATCAGAGGTTCAATAACTTAAATTAATGAAATTCAAAGATATCATATTATGATGGCTGCAGATTCTAGTGCAACAATACTTGAAAACAAAGATGAATCACCAAAGATGCCAGATAAAAAGAAAACAAAATTCGATATAGTAGTTATTGGAGCAGGTCCTTCAGGGCATACTGCAGGAATTTATTGTTCAAGAGCAGGATATGACACACTTATTTTATCAGGCATATTACCAGGAGGTCAATTAGTCAATACAACAGAAGTTGAGAATTATCCGGGATTTGAAAAAGGGATAATGGGTCCAGATTTAATGATAGAGATGAGAAAACAAACACAAAGAATGGGGACTACAATAATAGACGATGAAGTAGTAGATGTAGATTTCAGACACAAACCATTCAAGGTCCTAACAGCCTCAGAAGAATATGAGGGAAGAGCAGTAATTATTGCAACAGGGGCAAATCCTAGAAAAATAGGATTACCTGGAGAGCAAACATTTGCAGGAAAAGGAGTATCATATTGTGCAACATGTGATGGTCCATTTTTTAGAAATCAGGAATTGATAGTAGTTGGGGGAGGAGACTCTGCAGTAGAAGAAGCAACATTTCTCACAAAATTTGCAACAATTGTACACCTAGTACATAGACGAGAATCATTACGTGCAAGTAAAATAATGCAAGAAAGAGCAATGAAAAATAATAAAATAAAATTCCATTGGAATTATGAAGTGACAGATATCAAAGGGGATCAAAAAATGCGCCAGGCAGTATTAAAAAATATCAAAACAGGCGAAGAAAAAATACTTGATGTTGCAGGTCTTTTTGTTGCAATTGGTCATGAACCAAATACAAAACTTTTCGAGAAGCAAATTGATTTAGATGGTGAAGGATACATTATTTTAAAAAATAAAACACATACAAATATCGAAGGAGTCTTTGCAGCAGGAGATGTACATGATCGAAGTTATAGACAGGCAGTTACTGCAGCAGGGTTTGGATGTATGGCTGCAATAGATGCAGACAAGTATCTTACAGAAAATTCCTAAAAAGGGAAAGCCCCTCCTTTAGGCAGGGAAATGAACACTAACTAGATGAAGAATGTGTTTTGTTAAGAATCATTTTAAAATCTTGTTTTTAACATCTGTCAAACATATTATTAATCGATATGTATTGTTTGCACTAAAGTTTTGGGATTATTTTGGATTTTGTAGTTATAGCAATTATGCTAATAATTGATAATGCAAGAACCATTGTTGTGATCATTCCAAATTCTGGAACCGTTTTAACTTCTATTGCTTCACCTTTTGGCCAGTCAAATGGGAGATTTATGTTGTCGCCTTGCAGTGTTATTTTGATATCTACTGAATTATCAGAAGTTAGAGGGGATGTCAAGTGAGTTGAGTCTCCAACATACTTGTGAACTCCTTTTTCATCAAGAATGGTTTGCCCATCTTGCGTTGCTATTATGTCATAAGTGGCAACCTCTATTCTACCATCTTTATTGAAAAAATTTGCAGTAATTGACATTCTTTCTCCTTCTTTAGGATCTGTGGTAGTTGTACTCACCCAAATAGAACTATCGGATGTTATCGTTTGGATAGTGCTTATTGCTCCTGCATGCTCAAAACCCATCTGGGCTGATGCATATTGGGTTTCAATAAGGGTATAAGATAGGGATATAGCCAAAATTAAAACGGCGGTAAAACATATTATAGAATATGATTTCATATCTCTTTTCTCTCCTTGTATGATTGGCATGATGATTTGTCTAATACTGCCATTGTAATTTGGGCAGAACATACTAGAAGAGAAATTACCAGCACAGGAAGTATTGGGATTTGTTTCATGGTTATTATTGTTAATTTATTGTCGGTGTATCTATTAAGTCGCACTTACATTTGTGTCAGTTCTATAGACTAATTTGTTACTAATTTGAAATCGTTGATGTAAATAGTCATAGACAGGATGATGATTTATAGAATTACGGCTTAATTGGAGTTTTCTAAATACTAAAAATGATCATATCCATAAAATATCTAATGAAAAACGCTCAATGCAAAAAATGTTTGAATAAATTTAATGAAAAAGACATTTACACAATTCAGCAATTTCAATATAGAAAAGAACCGCCGTACGAGTGGACAAGGGAGTTTTTTAGAGTTTTAGAAATTGGAGAGTGGGATTCATTTTGTGAAAAATGCATACTGGATTATTCAAAAATATCAAATGATTCATGGAATAATCGTGCTCAAAATTAGATTTCAAACTCTTTATTGCAGAAAAATTTAGGCATATTATGACTGAAGAACTTGAAAAATTGAAAAAATCAGCCAAGGAGTATAGCGATAATTTAGCCAAGTTAGGAAAAGAACTATCTGAAATTCAATTCAATTACAAAGTAATAGAAAACACGACAGAGCAGTATTGGCAAAACCGCATAAATGAATTTAAGAAATATAATGAAAAAGGGGCAGAATATTACACTCAAGCACATGCACTGATAAATTTGGTAGACAAGAAACAGTCAGGTTTATTTTTACTCAGTATAAGCAAACTACGCCAGATTGGACTAAAACTACAAACAAGCATGGAAGAAGTAAAACAAAATCCAACAATCATTAAATCAAAAGACAAACAACAAAGTAAATGGAGTAAAGAACTCAGAGAAAAATTAATAGAATCAAGCAATGCGTGTCTGCATCATGAAATGGATATGAATAAATTTTTTCGAGAGTTTTATGAAACTCATCTAAAAAATATTTTAGAGTAAAAATACTAAAAAGTCATACATTTGAAAATCAATATGCCAATTCTGACATGTATTTTTCTTCTTTGAGTGCATCTTCAAATTCTTTTTCAGTCATTATATTTTGTTTAGCATAAACACTCTTGTATTTTCTTCCATCGTCAGCAAATATTCCAACTACGCATCCATCATCAATAGAATATTTTTTCATACATGCATAAACACCTGCCGAAGAAGGACTGATCAATAATTTGTCTTTTCTAAGTACTTCTTTTACAACAGAAAATGCCTCATCATTACTAACAGACACCCAATCATCAACGATACTTTCTCGTTTTAAAAACAAATCAGGTTTCGCAGACTCTTCAAAATTTCGCCATCCTTGAATTAAGTGGTTTTGTTGTGGTTGACATCCAATAATTTTAACGTCGGGGTTTTTTTCTTTAAGAAAGACACCAATTCC
The DNA here is from genome assembly GCA_046712755.1 of Nitrosarchaeum sp. Taxonomy (GTDB): domain Archaea; phylum Thermoproteota; class Nitrososphaeria; order Nitrososphaerales; family Nitrosopumilaceae; genus Nitrosarchaeum. The sequence continues at coordinate 8,006 of JBKKCM010000022.1, forward strand.
AGTAATTGTTCCTCCAGTTCCAACGCCTGTAAAGAAGTGGGTAACTTTACCATCAGTTTGTTTCCAGATTTCAGGACCTGTTCCAACGTAATGACCCATAAAATTTGCCTCATTTGCATATTGATTTGGAGAATAATAGGTATCAGGTCTTGATGCTGCTATGGAGGTTGCCAAGGCTATACTTTGATCAGTCCCAGCTCCAACCTTTGGGCAAAGATCATCGCTAGTTTCAAAAACTTTGGCTCCTAGATTTCTAATAATATCCTTGGTTTCATTACTGGCTTTTTCAGGAATCACGATCTCAACTTTGTAACCAAGTAAATTTGCAATACCAGTTAATGCAATCCCAGTGTTTCCAGATGTAGGTTCAATAATGATACTTTTTCCTTTTGTAAGTTTACCTTTTTCTTCACCATCTTTAATCATCCAGTATGCAGCTCTATCTTTTACAGAACCAAATGGATTATGACCTTCAAGTTTTGCAAAATATGTAACTTTTTGATTTGAAAGAGAGTCTAATTTTACAAGCGGTGTATTACCAACCCGATTTAAAATATCATAACTAGTAACAGATGCCATGATTTTGTTTTATTTCACCTTTTTAATTTGAAAAGTGATTGTGTTGCCATCTTTTTTAACATCTAATAGCACATGACCGTTTCTTGTCACCCATCTTGAAATATCATCCTCAGCTGCAGGATCATCTGCAGAGACAGTTAGTATTTGTCCTACCTGCATTTTTTCAATCTCAATTTTGGTCCTAAATACAGGCTCTGGGCAAAACAATCCAGTGGCATCTAATTTTTTCTCATTTGGTTCAGACATATTGATATCTAATTCATGATGCTCGTTTTGTCATATTAAAATCTATTTTAGCAAGTAAAAATGCCATATTAACAAAATTAGCTTGGATTAACTTTTCAGACTATTGATTTTAAAGCTATTCTTTTAGTTTACTTTCCTCAAAGATATCCGAACCATACCAACAAAATCTGAAATAGTCTAAACACCATTCATGAAACATTGAGTCATTACTGTAAAACATCTCAGTGAGATCAGATTCCCCACCATTTTTGGGAAACGAAACACATGCCTCTTTCTCATTAAGAACTATCATGGTCTGCACATTTTTTGCCATCTTTCTTTCTATCAGTCCTTTTTCAATAATATTGTCAAATCCTAGTTTTTTCAATAATGCTTTTCTTCCTTTAGGAACTACAGTTGATTCAGAAAAGATATACTGAAATTTTATTCCTTTTTTAATTTGTTTAACTAGTGGTTCTATCAAGTCAAGTGGTACTTCGGATAATATCTCATAGATGTACTCATCGGAATTTTTGTAGATTGATTTCCAATGTTCTAATACTTTAGAAACACCTTTGATGTGTTGACTAGTTGCAAGTTGCCCACATCTGCTTTTGAATTTGTATGGAATGTCTGCAAAAGTGTGTTCTTCAAAATATTTTCTATTTTGTGAGAAAAATACAATTGTCGGAACCTGTGTACATACAGCTTCGCCAAATGTGGTAGTACTATACTTGCCATTATTCTTTTTCTCAATAAGACCGCTTTCTTCTAGTCGGATAAAATTTCTATGAACTTCTTGTTTTGTGGACTCTAATTCCTTTGCAATTTCAGTAGGGGTAGAATCTGTGCTTAATAGCTTGAATAAAATATGTAGTCTTTGAGGACTGGCAAGATCCAGCACATAATTTGCTGTATCATCAATAAGGTCAGTCATGAGTTATTCATTTCTTTGATTGGTTAAAAATTATTGGGATCATTTTTTACTCTATGATTTTAAGTGAAATTAAATTTTCTTTTGGATTTTGAATGTTTTTTAGCATAAAAAAAAGTAAGTTGAGGAGTTTATGCTCCTGCAACCAAGTAAGCACCAATTCCAATCCCCATCATAATTCCAAGTCCCATACAAATGAGATCGAAGGTTACGACTTTTTTGAATGGGGCGTGAACCATTGTGTCCCAGGTGCTGATTTTCTGAGTTGTTTGTGTTTTCATGACTATACTATATTGTAGAAGATAATAGAGCATGGTAAACTACTCAAAGGACAGGTAAGCTAGTTAGCTTACCAAGTATAATGTATCAAAAGGATTAACAAAAATAATGAGAAATGATTCGTGTAGAAAATGTGGAGGAATGCTAGAAGCAAATAAGAAATGCAATGTTTGCAATAAAACAAATGAGTTTTTTTGTCACAAATGTGGAGATGTTACTATAGAACAAATTCATTCACAATGCATGTCAATTGACTTTAGTTACAAATTATTAGAATCATCTATTCAAAAGTCATAAAAAATAATCCGTCTCAAGAAGGCATATTGAAATCTATTTGAGTTTATCTTATCCTATGTTGACTATAATGCCATTTTGAACATAGTACCAAGATTTCGATCTTTCATAAATCCAGAATCATAGTTTTGGAAATTAATTTTTTGAGAAATCCTTTTCATCAAAAAAATTGCTATTTTATAAAATAGTGACCAGACGTGACTGTTTTGATTTATATCATAAACTCTTAGTAAAAAAGTCAAAAGCCATTTTGCGTTAGGATAATGCTCTGAGATATAGTCAATGAGATAATCTTTTGAATTATGAATTTTGTATTTCAGATGATCAAGGGTTTCATTTTGTAATGCATATCCTGTTTGTAAAATTTTAATTTTTCCATGTTTCATTGATTGTAATATATCATCAAGATTATTTTCAGATTCTACCATGTTAACACAACGCCCCAATGTTGAGAGAACATGAGAGTCACTGCCAGCTACCTGCGTCATTTTATTATCTAATGCAAATTGAGTTGCTCGGGCATTTGAAAGAATATCCACGTTATTACTATTGAATACCTCAATCATATCACATTTTTTGGCGCTGTCACGAAGTGCATCTAGCAAACTAAATGGATGTGGTGCTGATGAAACTCCACCCTGTTTTCTAACTTCATCTATTATTTCTTCTAAAGTAATTTCAGGATGAATTTCATCGTGAATGCCATAGGCCAAAACATGTGCACCTGTATCAGTGGTTATTTCCTCTGCCGGATAGACTCCAATATTTTGAAATTTCAAGTGATCTTTTTTGTATTGTAATAACTGATGATAACCATCCAAAGTATTATGATTAGTAACAAAGATTGCATCTAATCCCAAATTATAAGAGCGCTCCAATTGATCCCGTATAGAGACATTACAATCATAAGGTGCTTCTTTATCACCTACATGAAAATTTGAGAATGAATTATGACAGTGTAATTCAGTTTTGATAATCAATTTCAAGTAAAATTTTCTTCTTTGGATTATAATCCTATTGCAAACAAAGTACTAGTTATCTAAACAGATCTTCATTTTGAGGACGGATAAGATCACGGATAGAAGAGTTTTCATTTTTAAAATCATAACCACGTATAACTGCAACAGGACAGTTTGTTGCTTTTTTCATCACTAGTTCTGCTGCGGAGCAAAGTTCATCAGCAATTGCAATTGCAGTAATACGTAATGTTTTTTCAAAAGAATCTTTGGTTCCAGCATAATCAAGTATGGGATTCATACCAGAAATTCCAATAGCGCAATTAGTTTGCCCCATTCTAAATGGGCGTCCAAATGTATCAGCAATAATAACAGATACAGATTTGTTTATTTTTTTTAGAATTTCCTTACGAATATTTTCAGCTGATGTATCAGAGTTTAGAGGAAGTAATGTCGCAAATCCATTTTTGACGTTGCTTTCATCTATACCAGCATTTGCACAGATAAATCCATTTTTTGTTTCAACAATTAGTATTCCATGTTCCATTCGTATGATTTGTTTTGATTCATTTAGAATTAATTCTACAATACGAGGATTTTTTTTATATTCGGAACTAATGCCTTCTGCCAATAAAGAAGGAACCACAGAAGACAGTTCAATTATGCGACCTTCTTGTTTTGAGATAATTTTTTGAGCAATAACTAAAATATCGCCATTATGAATTTCTTCTGAATCAATTATTAGTTTAGATATATCATCGTCAGGTCCTATTTCTTTTTCTATGTATATTGGAATGATTTGCAATTACAGTAGGTGTAAAAATACGGTAAGATATTGTTTATGCAGTGGTTGTGGTTTCCAGTTTTATATGATAGTGTTTATTTATAATATCAAGTATTTTTGAAAGATCTTTTTCTTCCAATGTAGCAGTTGCCAAATCTTTTACCACATCTTGAGCTCGATAAGCAATACCTAGACCAGAAATATCAAATAATTTAATATCATTTGCACCATCTACAACACATATGATGTTTTCTTTCTTTTCGTTCCATTCTGCAATTTTGATTTTAGCTGACTTTGATTTATCAGAATCAACATGTAATGTTACGCCATCTAGCTTTCCATTTTTGAAGATTAATTCATTTGCAAAAATATAATCCAAATTCAGTTCTTTTTGTAATCTGTCAGTCATTATAGTAAAGCCGCCAGATATTGCCATTAATTTCCATCCTGCTGCTTTTAGAATTCTACATGCCTCTTTTGCACCAGTCATTATAGGTAAAGCATCAGCAATTTCTTTGCATGTGGTATAATCAAGACCTTTTAATGCCTCAATTCTTGTTCGAAGACCATCTTCCCAATTAATCACACCTTGAATACCTTGTTTTGTGATTTCCCAAATTTCATCTTCTTTGTTGAGTTTTTCTGCAAGAATTGGGAGATATTCTGCATCATATAGAACTCCTTCAACATCAAAAATTGCCAGCAATTGATTTCTAATTTGCAAAAAAATTACTAATTATATTAAAGTAATGACTATGATTTGGTGAAAAATAAAAAAGGGGGGAAGTTAGAACTTATTTGTGTGCTTGATGGTTTCCGTTGTGAAGATTACCAGAGACGGATAGAACTGTAGTGCTAGTGCCAGATGTAATGACTATTGTAGCATGATCGTTCTTACCAGGTTCTCCAGCATCAGTAAAGGTAAACGCTATCGTTGCGCCAGATACACCATTCAATTTGCCAGTTCCAGTACCATTATAGGTATCAAAGCTTGCTGCAGGTGGATTCGATGTGATAGTCGGATCGTCTGTACATAAAGCTGATGTTAGACTAGTCAAATGGAAGTTGTTACCTTTGCCCCAGTTAACCTCAAGGTTATTGGGTCCATTGGTTACATCGCATTGAAGTGTGAAGCCATGTGTGATTCTTTTGTTACTAGAATCAGATACACTGCCACCACCAGTCATACGTTCTGTTGTGTTTACTTGACCTCCTCCACCATGTTTTGTAGGTACTGTAATTGCAGTAGAGGATGCAAATGTAATTGCTCCATTTAGTGCAATCAATCTACCGTCTATTTCTAAGAAGGTACCAGTGGTACCACCAGATTGAGAGATTGATGTGAAAGCAATTATAGTTCCTGGAAACAAGCTTGGACTAGTTGATAGTCCTGTTGGTGCTGCAAGAGTTGCAGAAGAGCCTACATACCAAAAAACATCGTCAGCTGTTGCACCGTTGGTTAGGACTACATTAGAGTTTGAAACCGTGACAAGTGTGCTGTCGGATTTGAAGATGTAAATTCCATTGCCACTAAGAGTGAGCGTTCCACCTGAAGCTAGATTAAGTGATGAACCAATATCAGAACAGTAAACTCCTGGTCCGAGTGTCAGTCCAGTCATTTGTCTTACACCTGCATTAGTTGGCCAAGGAGCTGTGTTGTCACAACTTTCGGCGGCTAGTGCATTAAATGCAACAAGGGCATCATCTTGAGCCGCGTCTGCTGTTGCATCAGCTATGTGTATTGTTCCGGTTACAGTTCCTGGAGGAAATCCAGTAATCGATGTACCTGGGAATAAACCAAGATCTCCTGTAATAACAGTACCAGTACCTAATGTAGGATCATTGGTTACCGTTGTGGCAGCTAAGACACCAAAGGTATCAGCTGTTCCAAGGTTTGGTTGTGTTGTTGCAAAAGCGTTATTTTGCATCATGCTTGAAGCTGAAAATATCAGCACAGACATTACAAAAATGCTTTTGATGTTGTTTTTTATCATTGTTAGTTTTTTGCTAGATAATGTATTAAGCCGCGCTTACATTTGTGTTAGTTTGATGGACAAATCTGTCTGTAATAATCTCCAAGTTTTTGCAGATTGAAGGTATTCAAAGATTTGAACAGGTCTAGAGTTCATAATATTGTATTATGATTTATGGTATTTAATACCGGGATAGGTACATTGTATTAAAGTTTAAACTTTTTTTAGATCTAAAAACGCTAGTAATAAATCAAAGAGAATAATTCAACCAGATATGGGAGAATTAGAACACAAATATGAAGTAGTAATAGAGATAACTGAAGCAAAACAAAAACTCCCAGACGATATCAAGGCAGAGTTAAAGGATTCAGGTATGATGGACGATAAAGGAAAATTAAAACTCAAAGGAGTTAGTCCAAAAATGCTCAAAAAAATGAAGCAGGAATTTGTGAATTGCCCGGTATTAAAGAAGGAGATTCAATTTATCCAATGTTTTGTTTGTCCAAACTTCCAAAGTAGAGTAATGGGAAAAGTCCTCTGTAAAGGCGACCCGCTAAAATAAAGACTGGCCCCACATAACCAGATTAAGGAAAAGTTATCACGAAAGGCTCATTAGTAAAATTATTTCTTTGAATTCTAGTTTGAGTAAAGAAGACATTGGGATTACAGTTTCAAAAGATACAGATTTTAGTGAGTGGTATACACAAGTGGTACTAAAAGCAAAATTAGCAGATTATGCACCAGTAAAAGGCCTGATAGTGTTAAGGCCTGATGGTTACTCAATTTGGGAATCATTGAGAAGTACTTTTGATGAAAAATTTTCTGAAAATGGGATTAGAAATGGATTTCTTCCAATTTTAATTCCAGAATCACTTTTAGGAAAAGAACAAAAACATTTTGCAGGATTTAATCCTGAAGTATTCTGGGTAACACATTCAGGAGAAAATGAATTAGGAGATAGATTAGCACTTAGACCAACTTCAGAGACTTTGGCATATACAATGTATTCCAAATGGATACAAAGTTGGAGAGACTTGCCATTAAAGATTAATTTTTGGAATACAGCACTAAGAGCAGAGATAAAAGCCACAAAACCATTTCTCAGAACTTCAGAATTTTTATGGCAAGAAGGTCATACAGTTCATGCAGTTCAAGAAGAAGCAGAAAAAGAAGTAATGAAGATTTTAGAAATTTATAAAAATACTGTAGAAGATGAATTAGCTATTCCAGTAGTTACGGGGAAAAAAAGTGACAAAGAAAAATTTGTAGGGGCAGTATATACAACAACTATGGAAGCAATAATGCCAGATGGAAAAGCTCTTCAGATGGGAACATCACATTTTCTTGGACAAAATTTCTCAGTGCCATTTGAAGTAAAATTTTCAGATAAAGACAATGTAGAACAATTTGCTTGGCAAACTTCTTGGGGGGTATCATGGAGATTAATTGGTGCCATGATCATGGTGCATGGAGACGATAAAGGTCTTGTACTTCCACCAAAAGTAGCACCGATTCAAGTAGTAATAGTTCCAATTTACAAATCAAATGAAGCTAAAGAAATAGTTTTTCCAAAATTAAATGAAATTCGTGAACAATTAGAATCAAAAAAAATTCGAGTTCATGTAGATGACAGAAATGAATTAACACCAGGTTACAAATTTAATGATTGGGAGCTAAAAGGAGTACCATTAAGAATTGAGATTGGACCAAAAGATATAGAAAAGCAACAAGTTATTCTAGCAAAAAGATACAATCGAGCGAAAATAAGTGTAGGATTCAGTGAAATTGGAAAAATAGTCACAATATTAGATGAAATACAAAAAGATATGCTGAAAATTGCGAGAGAAAAAGCCAAAGAAAATACAATGAACATTCCAGACTATTCAGAATTCAAATCAAAAATAGGGAAAGGGGGTTTTTTCAATGCGTATTGGTGTGGAAAAATAGAATGTGAGGAAAAAATCAAAGAAGAAACAGGCGCAGATATCAGAGTGATTCCTTTTGGTAGTGAAAGCACCGATGGAAAATGTATTTACTGTCAAGAGCAAAGTATTGCAATTCCAATATTTGCAAGAGGATATTAAAAATAAACACCTACAGTACTAAAAGAGAAAAAACTAGAGTAATTCAAAGAAACTCTAAACAGAACCTGCAATAGTAAAAATATTAGAAATCAATGATTTTGTCGTACAAACTGCATTTTTCATCAATCCATTAAAGTGACACATGGGAGTTGGATTTCTTGATATAACCGTAATTTCAGACAGAGTTTTGGAGGCTGGAAAACTATTTGATTTAGAATTTAATGATTCAATTATGGCTATACATTTTCTGATAAACTTTTAATGTGTGCTGTATCTTTTGCATAAACGTCATCTATTTTCTTTTGCAGTTTTGCTAGTTTGTTTTCTTTATCGTTCAGGTACTTTCTTTCCTTCTACATCTATTAAGCTGCGCTGACATTTATGTCGTATTGACATACTAAGGTGTCATGTTTACATACAAATTTGTCAGCATTACTCAATTATGACTTACTCTACTAAATCAATTGTTAGTCTATGAGTAAAAAGGGAACATACGTTGGAATTGGTATCACAAGTGTTGCAATAATAGTTGTATTCCTTTTCACAAACGTATTTGAGCTTGTAAAACCTACAGTTGACCAATCTGTTGTTTCTGCAAAGGATGCAATCTCTCAGGTGAGTGGCGCAGATGTTGTATCAGGAGTAGAATTGGTATCCTCAAGTATAATGAACGAGACATCTAAAATAGAAATAGAAAATCCTTTTCCTTGAGATAGTAAATTCATGGGTTGATTTTGTCAAAAAGTTGAGTTTTTGAGGCTATGAAAAGAGTTTAGAATAATCTTCATCATATTGTAGTTGTAGTATGAATTATTGTTGATGTGGTTAGCTATCAAGTCACACTTACACTTGTGTCAGGCTCACATACAAATTTGTCCGCATCACTTACTGATCTGTCAGATAATTGCTTGTAATAACGTGAAAACAAATTCTTTTCTTCAGCAAACCCATACATTTTTTCTGAGCTAGTGTCAGGTGAGCATGATGTACAAAAGAGATGTTTAATTTTAATAGCATATTTCTTGATATACTTCTTTATTCAATTCTAAACATTGGATGAAATTTTAAGAATAGAACATTTGAGTAAGTTTTTTATTAAAAAAAGTATTTTCAGTACAAAAACCAACACAGTAAAAGCAGTAGATGATGTTTCATTCTCTCTAAAAAAAGGAGAAGTCTTTGTATTAGCAGGCGAATCAGGTTCAGGCAAGTCAACAATAGCAAAATTAATTCTCAAATCTATTCATGCAGATTCAGGTAAAATATTATTTGAAAATCAAGAGATTAAAAATGATAAAAAAAGTTTAGAAAAAATCAGAATGAATTGTCAAATGATACATCAAGATCCCTATGATTCAATAAATCCACGAATGAATATAGCAGACATTGTTTCAGAACCACTTGAAATTCATAAAATTGGAAATAAATCAGATAGAAGAAAAAGAGTCATAGAAGTACTACATGAAGTAAAACTTGAACCTACTGAAGAGATTCTAAAAAAATACCCACACATGTTATCAGGAGGACAAAGACAACGAGTAGTGCTAGCAAGAGCTCTAGCATTACGACCAAAAATAATTCTTGCAGATGAGCCTGTTTCCATGCTAGATGTTTCCATAAGAGCAGAAATGCTAGAATTAATGCGAGAGTTACAAAAAAAATATGAAATTTCTTTCATATACATCACTCATGATTTAGCAACTGCCAGATACTTTGGTCAGAGAATAGGAATTTTGTACCTTGGAAAAATTGTAGAAATGGGATCAATTGATGAGGTATTACTAAAACCAAAACACCCCTACACACAAGCTCTTATGGATGCGATTTCAGAACCAGATCCTGAAAATCTCAATAAAGAGAGAAAGATCAGAATCAATGAGCCTCTAGACATTGATGTTTATCTTGGATGTAGATTTAGAGCAAGATGTCCATATGCTATTGAAAAATGTAAAGAAGAGCCAAGTTTAGAAAATATAGAAAAAGATCACTCTGTTGCTTGTTATGTCAGTCTAGACTAGGATGTTCTAACAGAAGGCATTCGCTTGTCTTTGTATGTAACAACATAAGATACTCCATTCTTTGGATAAACACCATAGACGAGTTTGGCTTTTTGTACAACGGAGTCTTTTAGTGATACCATAATGAATTGACTTTCTTGAGAACGTTCTTCTAAAATTTTTGCCAGTTTTTCAGAGTTTGGTGCATCAAGATGTGCATCTACTTCATCAAATAGATAGAAAGGGGATGGCTTTAATTTTTGAAGTGCCAAAACAAATACTATTGCAGCTAATGTTTTTTCACCACCACTGATTGACGTTGATTCTCTTTTTGGTTTATTTGGAAATTGAAGCATATAAGAAATTCCGGCGTTGAAAATATCATCTTCGTTTTGCAATTCAAGCCAAGCATTACCACCAGTCATTTTACTAAAAATAAGACGAATTTCTTTGTCTACTTTATCAAATGCATCCAAGAATGTTTGACGTTTATCTTTTTCAATATCTTCAATAAATTTTACAATAGAGTTTCGTTCTTCCTCTAGTGAATTTTTACGTACAGACATAGAGCGATAGCCATAAGATACTTCAAGGTATGTTTCAGGAGCTTTGGCGTTAAGAGCATTAAGAGAGTTTAATTCGGTAGTTAGGCCTTGCACTATAGAGTCAACATCAAAGGTTTCCATATTTTTATCAAATCCAAAAGATGAAAGAAGGTTATGCAATTTGGTTTCATTTTCAATTAAGTCACGTAAATCACGAGTTAAAGAATCAGATTGTCTTTCCAAAGAATTAATTTCCTTTGTGAGTTCTTTGTCTTTTTCAGAATGAATTTTTAATTTATCATCATACTCCTTGAGTTGCCCAATGGATGAACCAGATGTGGAGATGAGATCCTGTTCTTTTTCTCTCAATGTTACAAGTACGGTATGCTTGGATTCTTTTTTTATCTCTAATTCTTTAATTTTATTTTCTAATTCCTTATGTTGTGAGATTAACGAATTTTCTTCATCACAAAGACTATTTATTTGAGACTTTTTTCTATTTCCTTCAGTTTGTAATGTAGTTAATTGTGAATCTTTATCACGGTATTCATTCATTATTGTAGTGTATAGTTTTTCAAGATCAGACTTCTTTGCATTAACTCTAGATAATTCATTTGCAATACGGGTTTGCTCTCCACTGGCATAGTTTTCCTCAACAATAGTAATTCTTGCATTAAGAGAATCTATATGAGATTCATGTGTGGAGATCTCTACAAGCAAACTAGTATTTCTTTTATTTAGTTCAGAAATTCGTGTAACAAGTTGTTGCTTCATATTGATTGCAGATGAGATTCTTGATTGTAGATTAGAATAATTCTCATCAGTTGATGCAAGACCTTGTTCTGAAAGAGATAATCTCTTAGCATAGTTTTGAATAGAATCTTCAAGCTTCTTAAGAGAGTGTTTTTTCTTTAAAACATATTTTTTAAGTAGGCTGATTGATTCAAGCAATCCATCAATATCAGTACTCATAGAGATAATTTTAGTTAATTTTGAAATTTTTGAATTAATATCGATTATAACAGCGCCGCCTTTAGCCTCAAAATACTCTCCATCCAAAGTTACTGCCTTGTAGCCTAATTTGGAGATACGATATGCTGAATCCCTAGAGTCAGCAAGAACAACATTTCCAAAAAGAAATGTTTTAAGTGCAAAATGAGAAGGACTACATCGTACATAATCAGAGAGTACACCAATTACACCAAGTTCCTTTGGTAAATCTAATTTGAATTTTGGAATTGCGTCAAGTGGGATTATTTTCAATTTTGGTAAATTTTTTGAACGTGCAACTTCTGCAATGCCAAGCAATGTTGCAAAGTCTGGCACCACAATTGCCTTAATCCAATCAGAGCTTACAGCAAGTACTGAGCGCTCATATTGTTTATCCCAAGAAATCATTTCATAAACCAATCCTTCAATACCGAGTTTATCTGCATCCTCTTTTAGTTTAGCAACAGTGTAATCTTCATGCATGATTCCCTTTACAGTTTTTATTTTTGTTTCATATTGAGCTGCCGATTTACTTGACTTTTCTAAAATTAGATCAAGATCTTCCAAATCATTTAGAGTTTTAGATTTTTTTGAATTAAGTTTAGAGATTCTAGATTTTAATTCGGAAATAGATGCATTGTGATTATTTATCATAGATTCCAATCTTAATTTCAAAGCTGATAATGTTACAATATCTCGTTCTAGATCAGATGACCTAATAGAATTAGATTTAATTTTAATTTGAGCCTCTTCATTTTCATTTTCTACTTTTGATAGTTTTAGTTTAGTTTCATTAAGTTGATCAGAGAGTAATTTTATTTTATTATCAATTTCAGCTTTTTTAGATGCCACTATGGATTGATCAGTCAAAATTTTATTTCTTTCAGAATCAAGTATTTCCAAATCATCGTTAATTTTGTTCTTTTTCATATTGGTTTCATTAATTGATTCTTTAGATTGGAAAATCTGAGATTCAATTTCAGTTCTAGCTAGAGCAATAACTTCAATTTCATTTTTAATTTCAGGAATTCTAAGATCAATTTGTTGTAGTCTTTTAGTAGATGCAACAATTGCACTATTGTCTATCTCATATTGTTCCATTGCAGAGCTTAATTCAGAATCAATAGCAGCCTTGGCCTGACTATACTCATTGGCAGATGTCATTAATTTTGACTTTTCACTGTCAAGTGCATTAATTTCAGTTCTAATCAGAACTCTTTCATCATCAAATTTTTTGATTTCAGAGGTGATTTTGTTAAAGGTGTCTTCTTTTGAAGATTTCTGACTTGTAATTGCTCTTAGTTTATTAGATGTCGCAATTGCTTTGTAACGATTTAGTTCTCGTTCAAGTATATCATGACAAAGTTTTTGATTTCGTTCCTCTTCAAGTTCGTCAATTCGTTTTTTAATTTCTCCCATCTTTGCAAGAGCAATCTCCAATCTTCTATCAGCGTCATCTAGTTGCTTGATTGCCTCAGTTTTTTTCTCATCAAAATAAGACAATCCAATTAAATCTTCAATGGTGTTTCGTTTTTCTTCTGATGTGAATTCAGATATTCTTGTAACGGTTCCTTGCTGTACTACATTTAGTTGGCCTAATCCAGCATTAGCAACATCAAGGAGATCTAAGATTTGACCTCTGTTTGTTGGTTTTTTGTTTAGATAGTATGTGTTTTCACCTTTATCATCCATTTCTCTTGTAATTTCCACCACATCAGAATCAATTGGAATCTTTCTATCAGAATTATCAAAATGAACACTAGATCTTGCAATTTTAGGTCCGTGTCGATTGCCTTCTATATCATGTAATAGAGATCTAAGTTTATCAACTCTCATCATTTTTGGCTTATTTTCACCTAAAGCAAAAATTATTGCATCAAGAATGTTGCTCTTTCCAGATCCGTTAGGTCCAGAGATAGAAACTAGACCTGGTTCAAACATAACAGTAGTATTCTTAAAGCCAAATGATTTGAAACCAAAGATCTCTACTTTTTTAATATGTACCAATGCGAATATTTTCTCAATTGGTTGGATAATCGATGATTAACAAGTTTAGTTGACATAATTGATTAATTTTTCTTGGTGTACTATCATTTTTTTCGTAATGGTGATTATTATGAGATTAGAATCAGAATCACATATTAGATTGATGCACGCCTGGAAAAATAATTATGCTTTAGTTGAAGTGTTTAGTCACATACAGGCTCAATTTCGGGATAAAAATAGGTAGTAGATTAAGACTAGAAAAATATTGAAGAACACAGAAATTTTAATTATTTACCTTCGACAAATTTTTCACAGTCCACTTTTGCTTGAACGTCAGACATTTGTTCAATAGGATGTTTCATTAAATATGCGCTAGCAGATATAATCGGACCTCCTATACCCCTATCAAGGGCAATCTTTGCTAGTCTAATAGCATCAATAACAATGCCTGCCGAATTTGCTTTATCATCAACTTCCAAACGAACTTCCATATTGTAAGGGATGTTAGCCCACTGCCTACCTTCAATTCTCATAAACATAAGTTTGGTATTACCTAAAAATGGAATAAAGTCAGATGGGCCAACATAAATCTGATCATCAGCCAATCTTTCAGCTAGCTGACTTTGAACACTTTCAGTTTTAGAAATTCTCTTAGAGGCTAATCTGTCTTGTTCTTTCATGTTTAGAAAATCAGTATTGCCTCCAACGTTTATTTGGTAAGTTTTTTCAATTTTAGTTCCACGATCACTGCATAATTTAGCTAATGTTCTATGAACTATAGTAGCACCTACTTGCCCTTTAATGTCATCACCAATTACAGGGATGTTTTTTTCTTTGAATTTTTTAGCCCATGTTTCATCAGATGCAATAAAAGACGGAATACAGTTTACAAAAGCAGTATTTGTGTCAAGGCAAATTTGAGCCCAAAATGCGGTGACTTGATCAGAGCCTACTGGCAAATATGAAACAATTATTTCAACGCCCCTATCTTTGAGGATTTGTTTAATTTCTTCTGCAAGTTGTTTGTCCGTTTTTGTAGTTTGGAGAGGTTTTATTCTATTTTCAACCCATATACCAACACCATCAAGAGCAGGACTTTCGTAAACTTTGGCATCAGTTTTCGGCATTGCATCTTTTGTAATCCAGTTGACCATGTTTGGATATTCATAAATTGCTTCATTGAGAAGTTTGCCAACTTTGTTGTCACCGACATCAAAACCGCATACAAAATCAATATCGTGAATCCCATATCCAGCTAGTTTATCATGAATTATACCAGTAACTTCTTGAGAAGGGTTTTGTCGATAGTATTCTATTCCTTGAATTAAGCCTGCAAAACAATTGCCTATACCTACCAAAGCTACTCGAATTCTTTTTACCATTCAAAAATTAGTGAGATTATGCCGGTTTTAAGTTTTCTTACATTAACTAATCAGTGACTTTACCTGACGTCTTTAAGTATTCAGAAACAGCAAAAACTCTAATGCAAGTACAAGAATCAAGTGACAACAATTTTACCATTCATTTATGCAGCACTGATTTCAAAACTAAAGTAACCAAATTAGGTAAAAACTATTATTCGATAGAATTCAATGTATTACATTGTATCCTAGAATAATGATTAAAGAATTAAGACCAGTTAATTTGGAAGGTGGTTATCTCATAGATGGATTTCCTTCAGTTGGATTTACCAGCGCAATTGCAACGGAATCAATGATACAAACATCACGATTTAGTCTAGCAGGTATAGTTGATTCAGATAGTTTTCCACCAATAAGTTTGAT
The DNA here is from genome assembly GCA_046712755.1 of Nitrosarchaeum sp. Lineage (GTDB taxonomy): Archaea > Thermoproteota > Nitrososphaeria > Nitrososphaerales > Nitrosopumilaceae > Nitrosarchaeum. Next base: position 23,416 of record JBKKCM010000022.1, read on the forward strand.
TAAAGAGGGCAAACCAAATTATCCAACGCGGATTTTTGTAAACGATGATCTTAAAGTTTCAGTTTTTTCATCATATCTTACTCTTCATGAATCATTACACAGAATTGTTGCAAAGACAATGCTCAAGTGGGCAAAAAAACAAAAAATAGAACTAATTGTAAGCAGTATGGCAGTAAAATCCTTAGACAAAATTGAAGGAATAGTTGCAGTAGGAAACACCGATTCTGCAAGAACAAAATTAAAAAAATCAGGATTAAAAGTTCTTGAATATGGAACAATCCCAGGAATACCAGGAATGTTACTTAATGAAGGAAGTATCACAGAACAAGATGTAATTGTAATTCTTTTTCATTCAGATGGTACAGGTCCAGATTTTAGATCAAGTGCAGAATTATGCATGGGAATGTCACAGTTAATTCCTGGCACATCTTGTGACATTTCACTCCTACAAAAAGAAGCAGAGAAAGCAGAACAATCAATTAAAGAAACAGATGGAGAATCACAGTTAAAAGATTCAATGTACCGATAAAAAAATTATCAGATTACTATGTTTATTTTATAACATGTCAATAAAAATAGAAAATTAATGGAACAAATAATAGAATTTGTAGTGACGGTTATAATTATTTCAGCATCAGGAGTAATGACACCAGGTCCTTTATTTGCAGCAAACATAGCATATGGGTTACAGGGCGGCGGGAAAGCAGGAATAAAAATGGCAGTAGGCCATACAATTGTAGAATTACCACTTGTGATTTTGTTAGGGGTTGGAGTATTTTCATTTGAAATTTTTCCAGAGTTTGGAACATGGATTTCAATTTTGGGGGCAATCACACTTTTTGTATTTGCGGGGATTCAAATTAAAACAACATTACAAATGAAAAAAACAACTTCTTTCAATCTAAAACATAGTACAATTCTTACAGGAATTACACTTAGTGCATTAAATCCATTTTTCATCATATGGTGGTTAAGTATCGGTTTTAAATTAATTTCAGATGCAATGTTGATATGGGCATTTGTGGGAATAGTTGTTGTTTTTTTATCGCATATATGGATAGATTTTGTGTGGTTGTATTCAGTTGCATGTCTTGCTTCTAAAAGCTCAAAAATACTTTCAAATAGAAACTATAAAATTTTAATGATTGGTTTAAGTGCCATGTTGATATATTTTGGAATATCATTCATAACTGATATAATTTAGCCACAGTCTAAAATTTCAACTTCAGGTTTACAATCAGCGTTAAATAAATTAATTTTTTCAACTAAAACATTACAGAATTCTGGATCAAATGATTTTTCATATGATTTTAAATCAGTCATAATGACAATATGTTGTAGTCCACAAGGATATACTATAAAACCAAAAATTATTCCAATAGTGAAAATACCCATACAAATTAGAATTAATGATCTAATGGTTTTAATTTTTTGTAATGTCAATTTCTATTGTAGACACATTACGAGTTTTACCATCTTGAGATGTAAGTGAATCAGATAAAATTCTAACATCGCTGATAACATACCCAACAGTGTTCATTCTTTTAACAATCATTTGAGAGACGTCAACTGCTTGAGTAATTCGTTTACCTCTAGCCTTAATTGTAACAGTATGTCTTGTTGAAAGTTGTGTCAAAGTAGCTGAAACATATGTCATTATGGGTTTAGTGCCAACAAAAATTACATCACGTTCTTCAGGATTATGTCTAGTTTCAGGTGAAGGTAATTGTGGTTCTGGTTCAGGTGAAGGTAATTGTGGTTCTGGTTCAGGTGATGGTAATTGTGGTTCTGGTTCAGGTGATGGTAATTGTGGTTCTGGTTCAGGTGATGGTAATTGTGGTTCTGGGGAAGTATGAATGTCATGAAATTCGGATAAAATGTCTTCTGCGTCTTTAGATTTTTTTGGGTCGCTCAATTTATGATTCCTTTAACAACAAAAGCTTCTTTGGCTTTTATTTAGTTTTTGAGGTTCTCACGTTGTATGTATTCTTCAAATATTTTTTCAACTTCATCATCATTTTTGCTGTTCTTTACCTGATTTACTAGATCTTCTTCTTCGATTTCATAGCAATTTAGGAAATCTTGCGAGTCTTTGAACAGCAGAAGAACTTTGTTCTTAAACACATAATGGTAGAGTTTTTCTTTTTCCATCAGTTCTGGCTTTATGTTAAGACCATTATCATCAGAAGATACAGGGTAGGCCATACTATTATTGAAAATAATCAATATTTAGATGAATGCACATTATAGTAATAACCAGAGAGGTGATTCAAAATATCTGAAGATAGAGTAGTTTTCCACGTAGATTTTGATTATTTCTTTGCTCAATGTGAGGAGATACGTACTCCGGATCTAAAATCAAAACCAGTATGTGTTTGTGTTTTTTCAGACAGGGGGGGAGACAGTGGAGCAATTGCAACTGCAAATTACATAGCTAGAAAGTTTGGTGTAAAATCAGGAATGCCAATTAGTTTTGCAAAAAAAAGATTAGAGGAAAGAAAAGATTCAATTTTTCTTCCAGTTGATTTTGACTATTACTTGGAAATTTCTGAGAAAGCCATGAACATCATGAAAGAAGGCGCAGATATTTTTGAATATGTAGGAAAAGATGAAGCATATTTGGATGTCACAAATAGAGTGGAAGGAAGTTTTGATAAGGCAAGTCATTTGGCGCAACAAATTAAAAATTCCATCAGAGATAAAGTAAAACTTAGTTGTTCCATAGGAGTTTCAACAAACAAATTGATTGCAAAAATTGCGTCAGATTTTAAAAAGCCAGATGGATTAACAGTGGTGTCACCGGAAAAAGTTGAAGAATTTTTAGAACAATTAAAGATTAGAGTAATACCAGGTATTGGAAAGAAAACAGAAGAGAGATTTACACAAATGAATCTTGAAACAATTAATGATCTGAAAAAATTAGATGTGTTTACTTTGATTAAAGAATTTGGGAGAAAACATGGAACTTACATATTTAACGCATCTAGAGGATTGGATAATGAGCCAGTAAAAGAAAGAGAGGCAAGCATCCAATACAGTAAATTATCCACTCTAAAAAAAGATTCAAAAGACTATGATTTTTTGGCAGAAAATCTTAAGGAGTTATGCATAGAACTACACAAAGTAGTTCAGAAAAACAATATAATGTTCAAATCAATAGGAATACAGTTCATTCTATCAGATTTAACAAACAAAACAAAATCAAGAATGTTAAAAAATCATACATCGAGTTTAGAAGAGTTACAAAAAAATGCAGCACAATTATTAAAAGAGGCGTTAGAAGATCAAAAAAATACAGTTAGAAGATTAGGAGTAAAAGTTTCAGAACTTTCAGAAATTCGTGGTCAAAGTAATATTACTAGCTATTTTTAGGGATAGATTTTCCTTCAGATTCTAATTTTTTTAACCTCTTTGTTTCGATTAGAATTACTATTAGTAAAAAGATAAACAACCACGGTAAGAACATAATCTCACCTGCAACAGAATGAAATTCTTCCCATTGTTTTGCATCAGTAGTAACTTTGAGAGCATACCAAGACAAAGAAAATATTCTAATCATATTAACACCAATTGTTCCTGCAATTCCCAATCCAAAGTAAACAACTTTTCTATTTCTAGGAATATTCATTTTCAATAGAAATGCACCCATGACCAAAGAATAGATGATTATACTATGTACACCCGCAGATGGCCAAAATACCTGAAGCACCATTGATCCAAAATCGCCTTTGAGGAACATTAGATTGTCACGTGCAGTAGCAGTTCCAAGATCAAACACATTTACTAACCATACATTTGTTTGCACCAAGTAAGGCACAACATATTGTAATGGACCAAGAGAGTCATATGGGAAAAATGTATCCAATGAAAGAATAATTGCACTACCACCAAGAAATATTGGTCCAGCAGGCGCAATTCTTATCCATCGCCTACCAAAAAAGATACTAAGTACAATAATTACAAAAATATCCATCACTATAAAATCCCACATCCATGTCCAAGAATGGATTAGTTGTACGTTGAATTGTTCAGCAGATGATAAAATATAATCTCTTAAACCATATTCCAATCCAATAATATATGCAATCACCATAATAGCCAATGGGATTACAGCAATCAATCTTTTTTTAGAAATGATAATTTTAAGACCAATTAATTCAGCAACAACAAATACAAGTGCAAAAAGAAATCCTCCTCTCCCTTGATTCCAACTTAAACTAAAGCTGTCAGGAAATGCAATTAGTGCAAAAATAATTGGACTTGCAATAATAGCAATTCCAATTATCAAGTTCTTGTTTTGCATTATGTTTGAATTAAAAAGTGGTCAATAAATAGATCAAGATTACATTAACAGATCATAGAAAATCTCTCAGGGCAACAAAGATGTTCATAGTATGGATCAGATAGTTTGTCTTTGATCAAAAACACAACTATTGTGTAGTTACCAGTTCTTGGAATGATTTTACTACATTTTACACATCTGAGCGTATCCATGAATAGTTTTAGCAACAAAATATACTTTAGAAACAGGATGTAATGATCTAAAATAACGATTTTATAGTAAATTTAGCCACAAACCAGTTTTACACAGTAAATTAGAAAAAATCTGCAATGGTTTTCTGACGAATTAATTTCATAATATTTCCTTTTGAAAGCCATTCAGGTTTACTAATACTCATTTTCTTTGACGCTAATGTAAGAGCATCATCAAAAGTTTCGCCAATTATCGGTGTTTGTCTCATTGCTGAACGAATACCCTCCCTTACTTGCCAAACACCCACAGGAATTGCATATTCAGGTCTAATTTCCCGTAAGATTATCACACCGGATTGAATTTTATTTTTCATTAGATATTCAGTTACACCTAATTTAGCTGCAAAATATGCACCAGCTATTACGGGAGGATGATTAATTCCACGTGCATCCTCAAAATCAGAACCAAATCCTAAAACACCATTAGAATACCATGCTTCAATCATTTCATAAATCCATCTGTGTGGGAATAAAACTACTGAGAATAAGTTTCCAAGATGCTCATATGTGAAAACTTTGTATGAATCAATCAAAGTATAATTCAAAATTTCTTCAGTAAGAGATTTGGAGATAATATCATCAGTTGCAGTTATACTCCACTTTGTAGGAACAAGTTTTCTTTTTTGCCCAAGCATCCCGATGCTAAAACATTTTTGAATTTTTGAGATATCTATGCCAGAATTATAGAGATGTAAAACAGCATCTTGAGCATTTAGATCTTTATCATAGAAAGTTTTTTCAATTGATTTTGTTGCAGATGTACCATAAAACTTTGCAGATTTGATTTCACCTATTGGCCCAAATGGAGCACTTTCCCCATCAAGTGAAATACTTGTAGATGTAGTTTTAGTGAATTGTAAGTCAGAGTCAGTAGGTTTTGAGGACATTGTAATTTCTTGTAAATTTTCTATGTAACGTCCTTCTGTTTGATGTATGGAAACTTTTTGAATGCCACGAATTAGATTCAACCTAAAATTAACAATTTCTTCAAGAGATTTACCTGTCCATCTTTCTGGATTATCAAGTAAACTTGTATCACCGTGTATCGGAGGAACCATTGGTCCTACGAATACTTTGGGATAGTTGTATGAACCTACAAACACTGATGGGGGGCTAGAACCACTAATAGAATCAGATGAAAACAAATTTCCATATTTTGATAAATTCTCATGCCATTTTGTCAAGATGACTCTTCGAATATTTTGTGAATCAGACAATGAAATTTATGCCTAAAATGTGCCTATTAAGGTGCCTAATCAGCAGAATTGGCTATAACTTAACGTATGACGTTTAAAGAACAAATCCAAATACAAAACATGTCAATAAAGAGAATAGTCTCTTTTTTACCCAGTGCTACAGAATTGTTATATGAATTTGGAGTAGAAGATATGTTGTATGGAGTCACACATGAATGTAAATATCCTGAAAATGCAAAAACAAAACCACGTGTTATTAGTTCTGTAATTAATTCAGACGAATTATCCAGCAAAGAAATAGATACAAAAACTTGTCAATTATTAAATGAAGGAAGAGAAATTTTTACGCTACATGAAAAAAACATTTTAGAAGCAAATCCAGATCTCATAATATCTCAAGAAACATGTGAGGCGTGTGCAGCACATACTAATCAAGTTAACAAGGCGATTCAAATTTTACAAAAAAAGCCAATAATTCATTCAATGGATCCACATAATTTACAAGAAATAATAGAGTCTGTAAACAAAATGGGAGAAATTATTGAGAAAGAAAATGAAGCAAAAAAGATCACAGAATCTCTTAGACAAAGAATAAAACATGTAAAAAAATTTACACCAGAGATAAAACTAAAAGTTCTTGCAATAGAATGGATTGAGCCGTTTTTTACAGCAGGTCATTGGATACCAGAAATGATCAAAGACGCAGGGGGTGAAAATATGATCAGTGTAATTGGAGAACACTCTAGAAAATTAAGTATTGCAGAGATCATAGAATCAGAACCAGATATCATCATTATGATGCCATGTGGCTTTGACATATTTCGTACAATATCAGAATACAATAAGACATTAAAAGACAACAAATCATGGAATATGTTAAAAGCTGTCAAGAACAAAAAGATTTTTGCAGTAGATGCGAATTCTTATTTCAGCAAACCAAGCATTAGAACAATCACAGGATTAGAGATACTTGCAAAAATTATTCAGCCGGAGAGTTTTTTGAATCTAAACGTTCCAGAAAACTCATTTTTACAGATAAAATAAGGGGTTATTCTTCAGTATCGTCTAATTCATCATATTCGGCATTTCTTCTACCAGGTCTAATTGGAATGTAAATGATTGACATGGATTTTATTGATTTTACTATAAGATAGATTCCAAGGTTTTAAAAATTTGCCCTTTTAGTGTATGTTTGATACAATTTATTTTTTAGATTAATCCTCATTTATTTTCCCTAATCGTACTCACCAATAATGCTTAAATCCAAATTTTGTAAGAAGTAAAAATGAGTAATGTATTAGGTACAATATTTGGCATAATTTATGATGCGATATCTTCGATATTTAGTTAGAATTCGGTAGATATGCCAGTTAATCAAGAGTTAGCATATTTGATCTATTAGCTAACTTTACATTCGATTTTAAGTGATTTTACTGTGGCATAGTATGTAAAAGCCAATAATGCAATTGCTCCAATCCTTATTGGAAGTTCAAAATTTGTCAAAAACGCAAGAGTAGTGACACCTATAGAACCAAATGTAGAAACCACAGCAAAGCCGATAGGGCCGCAGCTACAAGCACCCGCAACAGAGCCAATAAATGAACTAAAAACACTGCCACTCATCTTTCCTTTGGATTTTTTCAAAATATTGATCCTGTAAACATTCATAGGAATTACCAAAGCAGATAATATAGAAAGAATTACAATTAACACAAATCCAAATTCTGTCCCTTGTGAGATATGGCTAACGATGTAAGGATCCAAGAAAATATACTCTGAAAGAATTAACAACCCAATTAACATGAATGTAAAAATAACAACTGATAAAACAATGTAGAAGTGACTTGAAAATACAAGTTTTAGAGGTTGTACCATACTAAATCATTGAATCCAATACTTGTTTAAAAACAGAGTATGGCTGTGCACCAACAAGTTTTTGCTGTTGCCCGTCAGGACCTACAATAAAAAATGTAGGGGTACCACTTGCACCTAATTTTTTTGCTTCTGCAATATTATACTGAACTCTTTTTGTATATTTTCCTGAATCAAGACAACTATCAAATAATTCCATATCAAGACCCAAACTAAATGCAAATGCTTTTAGTCGTTCAGAATTTGCCCACCCATTATCTATTTGAGATTCTTGAGCAGTGTACAGTTGATTATGATATTCCCAATATTTTCCTTGATCTTCAGCACAGTAAGATGCTTGAGCTGCTTTTGGCGAATCCCTTCCCAAAAAAGCAAGATCCATAAAGACAAAGTTAGCTTTTCCAGTATCAACATAATTTTGAAACACCGTGGATTTTGTATTATGAAACCAATTATAGCACTGATGACATTGATAATCGCCAAACTCCACTATTGTAATTTGGGCAGATGGGTTTCCTAATATTGATGAGCCCATGGTAGTAGAAATCATTCCATGAGTTCTTACATCAAGATTCTCAGTTTTAACAGAAGATGAAGAAAAAGATACGATTGCACCTATAGCGATTATAGATACGATAATACCAATTAAGATTCCTTTTTTATTCACAAGTCAGATCTTGAAAAATTGTTTAAAAACTTATTCCAAATTATGAGAGGATTTTCTCTTAAAGAGATTTACAAATTTGGAAATGGCAGTATCAATTGGACAGGTCTCACATAACACATTGGAGGAATGTTTGACTAGGTGTTTCTCAAATGTTTTTCTAGAATCAAATATCAGATCACATCTTGTGCAGTAAACCTTTGAAATATTATTTTTAGGTAATTTTACCACTAGTGTTTTTTATAGTTAGAACTTATAAAGATCTTGTTGAAAATCATATCTAAAAAAAGTTCAGACATGATCATTTCTAAATTATTAGTTTTGACTAGACGTACAACATTTTAGAAATTAAAACAGACACGTGTTATAGATAGTAGGCAAAAAAATCACAGATAGTGTATCTTCATGTGGTTTTGAAGTTCTATTTCATAGTTAGTAATAAATCCACAGTGAGTACATGAAAACAACTCAGATGGCGGAGAAGGATCTCGCTCAATGGTTTTTCCTGAAATAGATTTAATCGATATGATATCATTGCTAGAAATCACAGCGAAATTTTGCCCCTCACCAATTGATTCTAGAAATTCTTTGATTGCAGTTATCACCACATTTTTGTCAATCTTTTCATCATTTAATGAAGACAGCATAAACTCATGAATCTTCAAAGTAGGTATTGCGGCAACTTGATCTGATACATAAACGACTAATTCGCTTTTTATAGATGCCACGTCTCTACAATCAATTGTAAGCATGAAGTTTGGTGAAAGAATCAATATTTTAGTTTAACAAATATTTGAAAATGATTATTATGGTTTGAAATAATCATTTTTCATAGATGAGAGATTCAGAGACATTCGGTGTGGAAAAAGGACACGGCGAAGAAATAGTTACATGGCTAAATGAACAATCCAAAGATCAAGGATCTAAATTTGAGGCAAGATTGTATGGGTATACAGTAACTACAAAAAATTTTGGAGACTTTGAAATGTTTTCATGGATTGGAGATGTACAAATTGCAAGAAAAATGATCAACAAAGCAAGTAAAAGATTCAAGATTAAAGTAATAGAAGGAGGATACAAACCAAAAGAAAAGGTATTCCGAATGAAAAAATTTGATTATGCAAAGGTTAGAAAAGATGAAAAAACAATAGGACAGTTAGAATTTGAGGCATCAAGATTTGGCAATGGGCAATGGGAGGTAAAAAATGAAGAGCGTCATTAAAAAATACAGAAACAGGAGAAACGAAAGATGACAAAAATTGGAATTATCGGAACAGGAATGCTTGGAAATGCAGTGGGTTTACATTTATTGAAATCAGGTTTTGATTTAACAGTATACAACAGAACAAAAGAAAAAACCAATGAATTAAAAAATAACGGCGCAAAAGTTGTAGATTCTCCAAAAAGCGTAGCTGAAAATTCAGAATTAATAATCATAGTTGTAAAAGATGCAGATGTCGTAAAAGAAATATCATTTGGAAAAAATGGAATCATTGATGGAAAGCATGAAGGATTGATAGTTGCAGACATGAGCACCATAAACCCAGTGGAATCAAAAAAGATTTCAAAAAAATTTCTAGATCATAAAATAATTAAATTAGATACACCAGTTATGGGGGGACCAAATGTGGCAATTACTGGAGAATTAGTATTGATGGCATCAGGGGATAAAAAGACATTTGATAGATTCAGAAATATTTTTGAAAAAATAGCAAGCAAAATATTTTTTTTGGGAGGAGATGGAACAGCTCATTTAGTCAAACTTGCAATGAATCTTCAAATAACAATGCTTGCACTTGCTCTCTCCGAGGGAATCACATTGGTAAGAAGTGCAAATGTAGATCCAAAAATATTTTTAGATATTTTGAATTCAACTTATTTTAAAACGGGAATGAGTGAAAATAAAGCATACAAGATGATACAAGAGGAATTTGATGCAACGTTTACCCTTGCAAATTTGAAAAAAGATATCAGCACTATTACAGATACTGCAAAATCATTTGGGATCAAATTACCAATGATCAAAAAAGCCGAGGAAATATACAAAGAGGCAGTGAAAAAAGGATTTGGGGATATAGATTATACAGGAATTTTAGCATACATCAAAAAAAACAATTCTTAGCATAACAAATAAAAAATATGACTGAATTTTACCAAAAATTCTATAAGATACACCAATAAAATTACCATTGTGCGATTAAAAGATAAGGTGGCAATAGTTACTGGCGCATCAAGTGATATTGGCAAAGGTGTTGCAAAAAGATTTGCAGAAGAAGGAGCCAAAGTAATCCTCATTGCAAGAAATCTAGAAGGACTAGAAAAAGCCAGAAAAGAGATAGGAAATGAAAAATCTACCGCATCCATATCATGTGATTTGACTAATGAATCACAAGTGATGCAAACAGTTAATCAAATTATGGCCACATATGGAAAAATAGATATTTTAGTCAATAATGCAGGTGCAATCAATGATCCAGTTCACTTTCATGAAATGGCAGATTCTGAAATTAAAAAATTAATTGATATCAATTTGTTTGGAGTGTTTCACATGACAAAATCTGTGCTAAACAAAATGTCAGATGTTAAAAAAGGAGTGATCATAAACATTGGTTCTATCTCAAGTGAAAGAGCCATACCAAGAGTTCATTTGGCAGCATACTCGGCAACAAAAGCAGCAATAACAATGTTCACAAAATCAATCGCAGTAGAATATGCAAGAAAAAACATTAGATGTAATGGAGTAAACCCAGGAATTATCAATTCAGGTATGATAAAGCCATATCTTGATGATCCTCAAGCAAGAAAAGTGTTAGAAGAAAGATTGCCGCTAGCAAGAATTGGCGAACCAATAGATGTTGCAAATGCAGTTTTATTCTTAGCATCAGATGAGGCAAATTGGATTACAGGTATTGTTCTCAATGTAGATGGTGGAAAAACAGCTTCAGAAGGATAATTCTGTTTGAATCTTTTTTCAAGATGGAGTGATTTCATTTTTTCTTTTATTGTAAGACTTGTAGCTAAAAGCAGCAAGTCCCATAATTATTACAGTGATTACAGACCAGAGTGCAAAAGAAGCAACATCAGACTCGGCCATTAAACAAACACATATGGATTAAACATCTAAAGCTTTGGTTTAAAAAAACAAGATAATAAAATAAATTTCAGAGTTATTTCTGAAACATCTAAATAGATTTGATACAGATAACTTTCATGCCTGAATTAACGTGTCCAGATTGCGGAAAGCGATTATTTCATGAAAATGAAGATACATTAAAGATAGAACAAACAATACATGGAAAATTTTGCAGGAAAAAAATGGGTGAAAGCCATAGCTTCATGCATAGAGATCTAGCACATATGAGTACATTTGATTCGGAAAGAGAAAATGACGCATCTGGAACACCGGTTTTAAAAAAATAACATAGGCAAATCAGGACATAAAACTACCTCAAAATTATATTCTAGGATCAACAAAGTAAAGAAGTTGACAATAGAGTATCATTATGATTTAGTAATAGTAGGAGGAGGTCCAGCAGGCTCGTCAGTAGCATATGAAGCATCAAAAAATGGAATTAAGGTTGCGCTCTTAGAGAAAGAAGAGACAATTGCACAGTCAGTTAGAACCAGCGGGGTTACATGGATACAAACCATAAAAGAATTTGGCATTCCAGATGACTGTTATAATCCGATTAAAAATTACTCATTTTGTTCACCAAATAATGAAGTTACAATTAGGGACACAGTTCCACAAGCTGCAGTTTTAGATGTAAGAAAAACATATCGGTGGTTAGCAGAGCAGGCAAAAAATGAAGGTGCAGATATTTTTCTCAAAACCAACATCAATAATGTGATAAAAAATGAAGATGGGGATATTATCGGAGTGAGTGGAACAAACAAGGAAGGAGAGGTAATATTTCATTCCAAAGTTATCGTTGATGCAAGTGGATTTTCTTCAACAGTTTCCAAAGCTATGGGGTTTGTAACACAGTGGGAGAGATTTGGAGCAGGTGCAGAATACGAAGTAAAAGCAGAAAATGTAGATCAAGAAACATGGTATCTCATGGTGGGTCAGAAATATTCTCCAGCAGGGTATGCATGGATTTTTCCTGTAGGAAAAAATATTGTAAGAATAGGAGTTGGAGTTGGAAAGCCAGAATCGCAAGTAGACCCTACTGAGAGATTAAAAGAGTTGATGGACTCAAAAATTGGTCCAATTAGTAAGTTAGGAAAAATTACACCTATTGAATTTCATTATGGGTTAATTCCAAACGACGGGTTGTCAAGAAAAACAGTATACAATAATTTGATTTTGGTAGGAGATTCAGCAGGTCAGGCTAATCCATTAGTATTAGAGGGAATAAGATATGCAATAAAATTTGGAAGAGTTGCAGGAAAAATAGCATCAAATGCAATAAAATCAGGAAAAACAGATGAGACTGCATTGTATCCATATGAGGAAAATTGGAAAAAAGACATTCAAGCAAAAATCAAATCAGCAGGAAAAATTCAAGATAGATGGATTGAGTTATCAGATGAAGAATGGGATAGGGAATTAGACATAATCAAGGAATTAAAACCTGAAGAATTTTTAGATTTTATTAAAGCAGATTTTGGATTAGCAAGTATGATAAAATTGGCAACGCATCATCCAAAATTAGCAGTTAGACAGTTATTCAACTTGGTAAAAAGTAAAAACAAGATTGGAATAATAAGAAAATAGACGTAGATTTGGAACGTTGTTTATAACAAGAAACCAGAAAGACAATCTTCAAATTAAATCAAAAATACAACTAACATGTGTGAGCTGGAGCACGATACACTGCTACGGCAGAGGAAACTCCTCCCTCCATACAGGAAATGTGATCCGGAGATGGATAATCAGAGATGATTGGCAACGGAACAGAAAATAATCCAACCTGGCGCACAATGATGGCAAAACCTGAGATTTCCAGAGAAGGAATGAAAAAGACGCCCCACATGGAGCAAAGCCAAACAGAACTATAGGATCCTGTACCAAGTTCAGGTAGGCTGCAAAGCGTAATATCGTGAAAACAGAAGGAGGGTTACTCCCAGCACACATGTATATTTTTTTTAAATGATTCCGGATATGCTCGATGTTTGAATTTTTTTCTCCTTGTCTGTCATTCCACGTGGTAGTTCAAGAGGGTTTTGTTACCAAGTACTGATTTAGATTTTGTTGGGGTAACTATGCAGAACTAGGCAGTTTTTTGTTATGGTAGATAGTTTGATAGAAGAATAGGCATGGAATAAAAAGATACGTCGTTTGAATTCATTAATTTTTAAAATATTTCAATTTTCAACAAGATATCAACTCATTGAGCTAGCTTGTTCTTTACAAAGACTAGCATTACATCTGCATGTTGCATCACATAAACATGAACCATGCATTTCACAATCACATTCAGAACCAATCTCTGCAGATGCAGCACAGCCACAGGCTGCTTCTTCCTTGTTGCTAGGAATGGCTGGAGGTGGACTCGGTTTTTGGTCTTCATATACACTTCTAGTTTGTGTATAATCAGATGTATCAGCAAGCTGTGCTTCACCCCTGTTAGTTTGATAACCACCAGAAGATGCGCTTGTTTGATAACTTACCAATCGACTTGGATCAATTCCTTGTTGACCAGTTGTTTGATTCTTTAGTGTTCTATTACTAAAGATGAAAAATGCAATACCGCCAATTGCAGCCATTCCTGCCATGCCATAAACGATCATCACAGGAAAGTCTCCAGTAGAAGTTGTTTGGTAACCTTCTGGAGGAGTTGGAGTAATTCCTGCAATTTCTAAACCATCAAGTACATCTAGGGCACCAAATCCGATTGCAGCGATATTTCCCTGATCAGATGACTGGACACTTCTAACTACATAATTTTGATCAGCAGATACAGGTGCTTCAAAAACTCTTTCCACTTGTCTTCCTTCTCTGAGACTACTTTCACCCATTGTCCAGCTAGATACAACAAATCCAGAGATAGACTCGTCTATTCCAAATGTAGCTGCATCAGAAGTAACTCCAGTAGGATCAAATAAAAAGTGCCAATTAGTCATTGGTTGTTCTAAAATATAATCTGCGTTGATGAGACCTTTTGATAGTATTGCATCTGCCTCAGTTCCTGCAAGAATATCATAGACTGCAGGTTCTTGGTCTTTTAACAAAGATATTGGTAAATTGATTTCTACACCATCAATTACAACAGAGTCATTAGTGCTCATTCCTCGCCAACCCAGATCAACTAATGCACGAACTTGGTCTTTTGTAATTACATAATCAGTCAGAGTGCCTTTTAGAACTACTTTGTAATCAACTGAAGTATTGAGATTTCTGCCTTTAAGATGAAAATCATAAGTTACATTTAGATCAGAAATTTTTGCGTGGCTTCCATCAGATTGAATTTTTTGATTAAGACTTGCAATTAGTTGTTGAACTCCAGGGTTTGATGCATCTGCAGAGCCAGTAACTGTCCATTCCTTTTCATGTAATTCATCAAATATTTTTCCACCGTTGGGGTATTCAATAAAGATAGTTTTCTGGTAATTATAAGAAAATGGAGATGTATCGCTATTAGGGTTAATTTTAGCATCAACTTGTGCTGCCCAAACAGAAGAACCTGAACCAATTACAATCAAACCAGCAATCAAAACTGCTAAAAATACAGTCCTAGACACGAATGAAATCGACAGTCAATTAGTAATAAACTTATCCTCAAAAATTAGATCGAGAATTTCTGAAAAAGTAATATGGAGTAACAGCAAATGGCTTTAGAGTTTTAGGAGAAAATGGAATGATTACAGTACTAGCAGGTGGGACAGGTTCGGTGAAACTAGTCAGAGGATTAGTAGCTCAAGAATCCAAAGTCAATGTAGTAAGTAACGTAGGGGACAATTATTGGCTTTATGGATTATACGTGTGTCCAGATATTGATACTATTATTTACGGTCTGGCAGATTTACTAGATCAAGAAAGAGGATGGGGAATTAAAAAAGACACATTCAATTTTCTAAGACAGATGGAAGTGTTTGGAGAAGAGACATGGTTTAGAGTTGGTGACAGAGATGCCGCAACTCACTTGATAAGAACAAACATGTTAAAAAACGGTAAAAATTTGAGTGACATTACAAAATGGATGTGTGAGAAATTTGCAGTCAGTGCAAATATTATTCCAGTTACAGATAACAGCATAGAAACAAGAATAATCACAGACAAAGGAGAATTACATCTTCAAGAATATTGGGTAAAACATCGTGGAAGAGATACAGTTGAAGGAATTCAATATATCGGAGCAGACAAAGCACGTCCAAATCCTGAAGCAGTAAATGTAATTCATGATGCAGACATGGTAATTTTGGCACCAGGAAATCCACTAACATCTATTGGTCCAATGTTACAAATCAAAGGAATTCGAAAAGAACTTTCAAAAATTAAAAAGAAAGTTGTTGCAGTTAGCCCACTCATTGGAGATAAAGCCATCAGCGGGCCAGCAGCAAAATACATGGAGGCTGCAGGAATTGAAGCAAATGCATATGGTCTTGCAAAAATGTATTCAGATGTATGCTCCAACATAGTAGTAGATACAAAAGACAGATTACTCGTAAAGAAAATTCAAAGTCTAGATATGAAAGTATATGAAACAAAAATTACGATGAACAATAAACTAGCTGAAGATGCATTAGCAAATTTCATTTTAAAACAAATACACGTATAATTTGAAAATTGCCGCTATCGTTCCTGTAAAGACTTTCTCTCTAGCAAAAACACGTTTGGGTTTATCATCGCAACAAAAAGAAGATTTATGCAAAATTATGTTAGAAGAAATATTGCACATATTATCAATTTCACCACAAATTGAAAAAATAGTAATTGTAACAAAAGAAGAAAAAGCAATTGAACTTGGTAAAAAATACAATGCCATAATTATCCCAGATAAGGAGGAAAAAAGCGTAAACAACGCAGTGGCTCTAGCTGACAAATATCTATTAGAAAATAAATTTGACGCGTCAATTGTTTTTCCACAAGACATACCATTCATCAAAACTCAAGATATTGATTTTATGTTAAACTACAAAGTACCCCCAAATTTTGCAATAGTTGTGCCTTCTAGAAGATTTGATGGCACAAATGCACTTGTAAGAATGCCAATAGATTTGATGGCAACACATTATGATGAAGACAGTTACAAAATTCACATGAATACTGCAAAAGAATACACTAGAAACGTAGCACTTGTTTTTGTAAAAAGAATAATGTGGGATGTGGATAACATAGATGATCTGAAATTCCTCTTGGAACAAAATGAGAAACCAGAGATTGCAGCTAAAATTAAAAATATTTTAGATACAAAATAAGGAAAACATGTCAAGTTTTTGATAAATTAGATGATTGTAGGTAAAGATCACCATCAGATTTATAAGAAATGAATTAGCAATGGTTATATATTATCATAAAAGGCTTGGAAAGGAAAAAATGGTTAAAAATGTAAATCCAAAAGACAGATGCCCAAGATGTGGACAGGGGACACTAGTCACAGATGCAACCACTGGAGAAAATTTTTGTGGAAAATGTGGCTTTGTAATTACTGATAAAGTTGATGAGTCAGGTCCAGAATGGAGATCGTTTTCTAATGAAGGTGAAAACAAAAGCAGGGCAGGAGTGCCAACTTCATTGGCAATGCATGACATGGGGTTAGCAACTGTAATCAATCCTCAAAACAGAGATGCAACGGGCAAGCCACTTACTTCTGCCATGAAAAGTACTATTGAAAGACTGAGAACATGGGACAGTAGAAGTCAAGTTCATGAACCTGTGGATAGAAACTTTAGACAGGCATTTAGCGAACTAGACAGACTAAAAGACAAATTAGCAGTAGGCGATTCAGTTATTGAGAAAGCGGCTTATATTTATCGTAAAGCATTGGAGAAAGGTCTTGTGAGAGGACGGTCAATTTCAGCATTAATTGCATCTGCACTTTATGCTGCATGTAGAGATACAGAAACTCCTAGAACACTAAAAGACATTGGACAAGCAAGTAACATAAAGCGAAAAGACATTGCAAGATGTTACAGATTATTATTAAGAGAACTTAATTTGAAAATGCCAGTAGTAGATCCTGTAAAATGTATATCACGAATTGCAAGTAAGGCGGGATTATCTGAAAAGACAAAAAGAGCAGCTACTAAAATACTGCAAACTGCAGAAGAGCAAAAAATATCGGCAGGTAAAGATCCAATGGGATTAGCGGCAGCAGCACTGTACGTTGCATGTGTTACAAATGGCGAAAATAAAACTCAAAGAGATGTTGCAGAAGCAGCTGGAGTAACAGAAGTCACAATAAGAAACAGATACAAAGGCTTGAAACTTGCACTAAATCTCTGAGTGAATTTATCACTAATTAAATTTCAAATAACACACTATTCAATTTTTAATTTTTGTTCTTTCTTTGAATTAAAATAAGTAATCAACAGTACAGAAATTGAAAATATGCCAGATAGTAAAAACAATATTTCCATTGTATTTATTAGAGGATGTGAAAATGCCGCCTCAATAGTTATCTCATTAATCTGAGATATAAAATTTGCATATGAAAATATAAAATAATTTGTTCCCCAATGAACAAGAATTGCAGGTATCAGACCAAATCTGAAATAGAGCCAACCAAGTATAATTCCGCTTGCAGTTGCTTGTGCAAATTTTCCTTCACTCCACGGCTCACCAGTCATAATATGAGCTAGTCCAAAAAATATACCAACTAAAACTATCAAAAACAGGATTTTTCTAAAATCATAGATATGTAAATTGTGATTTGGATTCCAAAGAGATTTGAAAAAATGTTTTAGAGATAATTTGTGCGAATAAAACACAAAAAGCGGCAAGCCTATGAGAATCACCCTAAATCCAAGCTCTTCAACAATAGGGGACAGGCTCACATACAAAAACTGAGTCAAATCATTATCGACGTGTGGAGGAACAGTAACTATACCAAAGCTCTGTTGAATAAAATCAATAATTATAGATATCAGAATTAGAATTGAAAACCATTTTGTTATTGCAATCATATAGTTTGATTTTGTTTCTAATTTTCCATTACTGATACTTGTAGACAATGTTTTTAGAAATCCTTTATCAGGACCAAACATAGCTATTGTAAAAAGAATAGCATAGATAGACCATAGAACAATAAAGACATCGCCAATTTCAATATTAAATGGAATGAGATATCTAATTTCTTTGAAAATATCAAGACTGTTTAAAGGGTATTGAAAATTAATATCATCTCCAATATCAGTATCAAATACAACAAATACTCCAAATGGGAATGACAACAACATCATACCAAATATGACAGACAAAAGTGCCAAATGAGGAATACCTATAATTTGAAGAATTTTATTTGATACTTGCAATGCCTATCTAATGAAGCTCGATGCTAGATTCAGGAAATCCTAAATGGATCAAAGTGTCTTTGATTGTGTCTCTATGATCACCTTGAAGAAATATGTAGCCGTCTTTTGCGGTTCCACCACAAGCATATTTGTTTTTTAATTCTTTGGCGACTGTTTCTAAATTATTTAATTTAGGATCTAATCCTTCAATCATAGTTCCTTTTTTCTTGAATCGTCTAGTTTCCAAACGAATTATAATTTTTGTACTATCTTTAGCGAGCTCACCACAAGCGCATAGATCTTCAGGAAGACCACATGTATTACAAATTACCGCCATACGTTCTAAATTATTCCGATTTTACGCACTATTAAGCCTTGTTTGAGATATCAAGAAATTGCAAAACAATTGTATTTTTTAGAGAGAAATTCCAACTCAACATATGTCAAAAGATCTTACAAAAAAGGCAGCCGAAATGTTATTGAATGGAGCAACTTTGCTAAGTGAGCCATGTCCATACTGTTCAGGGGTAAGAGTAATGAAAGAAGGTCATGCGTTATGTATCAATTGTGGTAGAGAGCCCGAAAAAAAAGAGAGCCCTGTTGAAGTAAAGCAACAGGCAGAAAAAACAGGATTAGAGATCACATTAGAAAAAAAATTATCCGAGTTGTCCAAAGAATTAGAACAAGAAACCAATCATGAAAAACAACAAGAGATTCTAAGATCAATTAATTCACTCATAGAAACAACGAAAAAGTTGCAGCACAAACAATAAAGATATTCTAGACAAAACACCGTATAACCACTTAGGCATAATCCGTATACGTTGTCTTTAATTCGTGAAAACGAACAAATTCCGATGCAAAGAAGTTTTGTTTTATTTGAAAATTCAGTTAATTCAGAGAGTACAATGAAACTATACAAAAAAGGTCTTTGCAATTACATGAAGTTTGTTAAGTATGCAGATAGATATGATGATTATTTGACATTAGATACTGAAATAATTCACAAACAGTTAGAAGATTTCGTAATGTATCATAGAAATAGAAAAGTCAAAGGAATAACTATCAGATGTTATCTAAAACCTGTTTACTTGTTTTTAGATGTTAATAGAAAACAGTATTTTCCAAAATCAATTAATAGATACATTCCAAAAGACAAAACAAAAAAAGGAAACAACAAACCATTTACTGATGACGATATTCAAAAGATGTTAGATTATACAAACAGTTCAAGAAACAAGGCTCTAGTTTTGTTTTTTAGTTCTATTGGTGGCAGATCAGCAGTTTTAGTGGATCCTATTCTATGTTTCAAGCATTTGTATCCAATGCCTTTTGGCTGTAAAGCAATATTGATGTATTCTGGGTCTGATGAAGAATATTGGGG
>JBKKCM010000023.1:0-40050 GCA_046712755.1 Nitrosarchaeum sp.
AGTACAAGTCCAATAATACCTGCAATAATAAATGAACCAACTAGTCCAATAATTAATTGAGTTCCCAGTCCTCTAGCAGGAGTTTCAGAAATTGGTTCAGCTACACATACACCATCTGTTAGAATAGTACCAGGTCCACATCTTTCATCCAAAACACAAACGTCATCTTTGAGAATTGTTCCAACACCACATTCAGTTTGTGGTTTTTCAGCTGTTGGTTTTTCTTCAACTAAACATTCACCTAAATAATCTAGATTAATTTCTGCAGCATTTAATTGACATTTGTTACCATAAGTCACACCATCAACACCACAAACTGGAGCATATTCCAATGTACAAGCAACTGGTTTGTCTTCAACTACTGGTTCTTCAACGATCGGTTCGTCAACTGCTGGTTCTTCAACTGGTTCAGTTACAGATGAACCGAATTGAGAGCCAATAATTTCAACTTCCTCAGTTCCAGCAGGTAATTCAATACTTAGAGTTCTGCTTTGAGCAGTTGTTTCAATTTCAGAATATGTTGGTTCATCGCCATCTGCTAAAACAATAAAGTCATCATCATCTCCTTGATACATAGAATCAAAGAAGCTTCGTTCAAATGTAATTTCCAAAGTTCCAGGTGAGCCAGAAACATTCACGCTGATAACTAGTGAGACAAAGTCAGAGTCTGCATCTATTCCAGAGACAGTTACTCCATTACCAGTATATTCAACATCATAAGATGCACCACCCACATCTACTGAAGCAGTCTCGGCATAAACAAACGCCGAAGAAAATATTGCAACAATGATTAACCCAATTGAGATTTTAGCTAGTGAACCTATACTAGGCATATTTTTCCCTAGTCTTTGAAATTGTATATTCATATCTTGATTTTTCTGCACGAAGATTAACTTCCAAATCCGTCTTAAAAAGAATGAGACGAGATTTAATCACGTATCAGTCAAGCTTTTTTAGTTATTTTTATTCGTGGAGTAATACTCAGATTACGCCCCGGAGTATTTGGATAATTTTTTCTCCGATTATATTAGCTGCCAAAGATTGAGCCTCCTTTGTTTGGGCACCAATGTGGGGCGTAAGAATCACATTGTCTAGTTCGGCCAATTTGTTTCCTGTTGCAGGCTCTTTCTCAAAAACATCTAATGCCGCACCACCCAAATTACCATTTTTTAATGCCTCATACAGAGCAACCTCATCAACTACTCCGCCCCTTGAAGTGTTGATAATCTTTGCAGTCTTTTTCATGGTAGACATTTTTTGAGCATTAATCAAATGATACGTAGAATCCAACAATGGAACATGAATTGAAATATAATCAGAGCTTTGCAACAATGTGTCTAGATCAGCTTTCATCAATCCAACTTCTTTAGCAAATTCTTCATCAATTGGAACTATATCATAACCAATAATATTCATGTTAAGTGCTCGTGCAAGTCGTCCCAATCTTTTTCCAATATTTCCCAGTCCAATAATTCCAAGATACTTTCCTCTGAGTTCTGTTCCTTTCAATTCATTTTTTAGCCATTGTCCATTTCTGATTGCCCTATCGCCTCTTGCAGTTTGTCTTGCCAATGACAACATTAATCCTAAAACTAATTCAGCTACTGCGTTCATTGCTCCCTCTGCTGCGTTAATTACACGGATGTTTTTTTCTTTAGCTGCCATTTGATCAACATTGTCTAGTCCAACTCCAACACGTGCAATAATTTTACACTTGTCAGCTTTTTCAATCATCTCTTTTGTGAGAGTAGTTCTGCTTCGAACAATTACAATGTTGAAATTAGAAATTTTTTCTTTGATTTGATCAGGAGTAATTTTTGGTTCATATGAAACTTTCAGACCATTGTCTTGCAATATTTTATTTAAAACAGGATCTACTTCGTCACATATCAAAACAGAATCGTCAAATCCCATGCAATTAAGAAAAAATCCATAGAATATAATTCATTAAAAATTGAAAAATAGAAAAAGATAGGGTGTTACTACCTATGGTATTGGTGGTAGTGTTGGTACAATATCCCATAAGGGTAATGCACCATCTGCTATTTTCTCAGAAGCAACTTCATCAGTGTATAGACCATGAACATTGAGTGCTGGGTGTGCAATACTGTTCATTCCCATTGGTGGGACAGCGTTGCTTGGGTTACCCAATGCATAAGCATATGATGGTACTGGTGCTGGAATAACTCCTGCATCGACCAATCTTGGGTTCAATCCAAATGGATCACCTGCTACAAATACTGTAGCTGCGCCAGTGTAAATTGCTGCATAGTCGTGATTAACTGCTGCATATGCACCTGGTTCATCAAATACCAAATCAACGATCATTCCTTGTGAGCCACCTAGCATCCATGTTTCGGTTGCTCCGGATTGTACTCTGTTACCTTGTGTAACTCTGTCCAAAATTTCTCCAACAATGTGGAAGAATACTGGTTCGTTACCTTGGTTTTCAACAAAGAGTCTCACATGTTGACCATTCTCAACGAATAATGGTTGTGATTGGTACTGCTTTAGTTCAAGTCCATTCCATGGTTGTGCAACAAAGATGTTCTTGTTTGCATCGCCTTTAACGAGCAAGTTGTGAACCATGTTTGGTACATAACCAAATTGCATTCCGTTAACAACTGTTGCAGTGTTATGATGTTGGAACATTGCTCCTGCATCATAGTTGCCTTCAGGTGTAAGGTACAATTGGTTGTATTGGAGTGTGAACTCTAATGCATCTGCATCGTAGAACTGTCTGTCTAAAGATACTTTGCCGTTATTAACTGAGGTTTTCTCTACCGCTAGTTTCTTGTATCCATTGACTGGGTCAACGATTGCAATTCCGTACATGCCGGAAAGAACGTGTTGATCCATACCAATTAGGTGGACACCTGAACAATGGTATTTGAAAATACCAGCTGATTCAGCAATGTAGCAGTACTGACTTGTTTCACCCGGGTTAACGGATTCAAAGTTTCCTGCGGACATTTGTGATGCATGCATGTCGTTACCGTGACCAGTAACTTCATCTGCTGGAATTGTTAGTGTCATTTTTACAACATCACCTTGAGTGACTCTTAGTGTTGGTCCTGGGACTTGTCCACTAAAGGTCATTGCATTGTATGTCTTTCCTCCCATAATTGGAAGTGTAACACTTTCACCAGTCAAATTAAACTCGACGACGTTTCGTCCAGTTTCTGCTAGTGCACCACAATCAGTTACTGCGAATGCCTGTGGCATTACAAGCTGTAAACCGCCCATTTGGTGGATTTGTTCAATTACATTGACATCCATTTTTGAAGTGTCAAGTGATTGTCCACTAATTTGGGTTTGTGTGTATGTGCTTCCGAATAGCGTTGCCCCGATCACAGCTACTGCTGCAATTGTAAAGAGCATACTGATACGCTTATTCATTATGCAACGTGATCAGCAGATCCTATATAATAATTCGCATTAATTCTTAAAAATAGTAAACGTGAATTCAAAAAAACGCCAGAAAAAGAATGAATAATGGGGAAATAAAGGCAAGATTGATTTGAGATTTAGACTAGATGAAGATTCTTTGGGAAAAGTCAAAATTCCATCTGATGCATATTATGGAGCATTTACGGGAAGAGCAATTAAACAATACCGCGTAACAGGTAACAAAGCACACATTAATTTGATCAAGTCATTTGTCATGATTAAACGATCTGCAGCAATTGCAAATATGAAAACAAATGCAATAGATGCAAAACGTGGAAAGGCAATAGTTGTAGCATGTGATAAAATATTGTCTGGAAAACATGTTGACCAATTTGTAATAGATATGATCAACTCCGGTGCAGGAACCGCATTTAACATGAATTCTAACGAGGTTATTGCAAATGTGGCACTTGAGATATTACACAAAAAGAAGGGGCAATACAAGCATCTACATCCAAATGATCATGTAAACATGTCACAATCAAGTAACGACACATATCCAACTGCAATGCATGTTGCAATTCTGATAAATCTCAAAGATGTAATTCCTGCAATTGACATACTAATAAAATCATTAACAAAAAAGGCAAAAGAGTTTTCTTCGTTTAAAAAAATTGGAAGAACTCATTTGATGGACGCATTACCTGTAACTCTTGGAAGTGAATTTGCAGCTTATGCTACAGCCATTACAAAAGCACGAAATGTAATTGTTTTGTCTCAAAAGGAATTACAAAATGTCGCATTAGGTGGAACCGCAGTGGGTACTGGTGCAAACACACCAAAAGGATATAGAAAAATTGCAATAGCAGAACTTGCAAAGATTTCAAAGCTATCACTAATGCCAGAAAAAGACATGCAGTATTCATTGCAAAGTAAATTTGCAGTTGCAAATCTTTCAGGTGCATTACGTAATTTGGCACTCGAGGTTGGCAAACTTGCAAATGACATTAGATTAATGGCATCAGGCCCAATTGCAGGATTATCAGAATTGGGAATACCTGCTGTTCATGCAGGTTCATCCATCATGCCAGGCAAAGTAAATCCATCATTGGCAGAATGTATGAACATGATTTGTTTTAACATCATTGGAAATGACACTGCAGTATCTTATGCAGCTCAAAGTGGACAGTTTGAGCTAAATGTAATGTTACCAGGCATGCTAAAGTGCATGTTAGAATCTACAGATATGCTGAAAAATTTCTTGCCAATATTTTCTGCAAATCTAATAGACGGGTTAACTGCAAACAAGGATAAACTTCGAAAGGATATAGAAAACAGTCCAGTAATCGTAACACTTCTTACACCAAAAATTGGCTACCTAAAATCTGCAGAGTTATTCAAAGAATCTCTAAAGACTGGAAAAACTATTAGAGAATTAGTAACATCAAAGAAATTGATGAACAATAAAGAAATTGATGCATTGTTTGGATAAATCATGGCAAAAATTTTTGTGGAAGCATACGGATGTTCTGCCAGCTTCGCAGACTCTGAGATGATTTCAGGATTAATTGTAAATGGAGGTCACACTCTTGCCAAAGATTCTTCAGAATCTGATTTGAATATTGTTGTTACGTGCTCTGTCAAAGATTCAACGGCAAACAAGATGATGCATAGAATCAGGTCATTAAAATCAAAACCTCTTGTTGTTGCAGGTTGTCTTCCAAAAGCTGAGAAGAGGACAGTAGAAAAAATCACAGAGAAAGCCAGTTTGTTAGGACCAAACTCATTGGGAAAGACATTGCAGGTAATAGATTCGACATTGAGAGGAATAAGACAAGTAGCGCTAGAAGACTCAGATTTATCAAAAGTGGGATTACCAAAAGTAAGATTGAATCCAGTTGTAGGAATTGTAGAGATAGCCAGTGGATGTATGAGTGAATGTACTTTTTGTCAGACTAAATTATCAAAGGGGGATCTTACGAGTTACAGAATAGGAGACATTGTAAGACAAGTTGAAACAGAAATTAGTGAAGGTTGTAAAGAAATTTGGCTGACATCTACAGATAATGGATGTTATGGGTTTGATATCAATACAGATTTACCAACTTTAGTAAAAGCAATATCTGAAATTCCACAGGATTTCATGATACGTGTCGGCATGATGAATCCAATGTATATGCCAAGAATAAAAGAAGAACTGATAAAATCTTATGATAGTGATAAAGTTTACAAATTTCTTCACATACCAGTACAAAGCGGCAGTGACAAAGTCCTAAATGATATGAAAAGAGGACATACAGTACAAACAGTCAGAGAAGTTATAAAAAAAGCCAGGGAGCGATTTGCAGACTTTACAATTTCAACAGATGTCATAGTCGGTTTTCCATCAGAAACCAAGAAAGATTTTGAGAAAACAATTGATCTCATAAATGAAATACGTCCAGACATGGTTAATCTTTCAAAATATAGTGCAAGACCAGGCACAGAAGCTGCAGAGTGGGACCAAATAGAGACATCCGAAGTAAAAAGCAGAAGCAAAATTATCTTTGATCTGATAAACAAAATATCATTAGAAAACAACCAGAAATGGATTGGATGGAAGGGCAAAGTTTTGTTTGATGAGGAAACAAATGAAGGCATCAAAGGAAGAAACTTTGCATACAAACCTGTAGTTGTAAAAGAAGAAATTAAGATCGGGCAAACACGCATAGTCGAAATAGTGGATGCGACTACGCGTAGTATTCTAGGAAAGATCGCAAGCTAAATTTTTTAGATCTGAAATTTGATTAAAATAACGTAAGAAGGTTTTTTATCCAAATTAGAGAATAATATTTGAAATGAGTTTTCAAGTAAAAGAACCAATCTTAGTTATCGGTTTAGGCGGGGCAGGCTCAAAATTAGCAATACAAGCCAAAGAGGTTCTAAACTCAGATTGTCTAATAATTAGTAATGATCAAAAAGACCTTCAATCAGGCTGCAATTCAATCAAGGTCTCAACTGATTCAGTCATTAATCCATCAGTTCAATTAATCAGAGGCTCAGCATACAAAGTTGCAGAGCAGATAAAGTCAAAGATTTCAAATTATTCTACAATTGTACTTGTGACAAATCTGGCAGGAAAAACAGGGTCGGCAATATCACCAGTAGTTTCAGAAATTTGCAAAGAATCAGACAAGGGACTTGTTTCATTTGCCATAATGCCATTCAAATATGAAAAAGATAGAATTTTCAATTCTGGTGTTTCACTAAAAAGAGTAAAAGCAAATTCAGAGTGCACTATTGTATTAGATAATGATTCACTTTTAGAAAGTAATCCAGACTTGAGCCCAAAGACATGTTATGACATTGCAAATAATGCCATAATGCACGTAATTGGTTCCCTAAGATCTTCAGAAATACCAAATCAAACAAATATTCTAACTACAAGTAAAGATGGACAAAATCTAGAAGAATCATTAAGAGATTCGCTCAAAATGCTCTATGAAAATGCACCGCCAAATGCAGTAAAACGCTCAATGCTTTATGTCGTTGGAGGAAACAATATTCCAGTTGGAATTCTCAATTCAATTACAAATCTAACCAGCGGAATACTAAGTGAAAGCAGTGCTCAAGTAGATTTGACATCATCTTCTAAAGAATCCAAAATAGTAATGTTATCTTCAATTCAGGGAATGACAAAATTTGAAAAATATGACCCGCTTGGAATGATTCCACAAGAGGACACACTAGACTGGTCACACCCAGACTGTAGTATTGACTATAAATTGGATCTATACCAATTAGAATAAAATAATTTTATAACAATTTTTTAATAAGAATAGAATTTTCTATTTAGATTTTTTCTTTACTTCTTTAGCTGGTGTTTCTTTCTTTACTTCTTTAGCTGGTGCATCTGGCGTTACATCACTGACAGGTGTTTCTTTCTTTGAATCTTTAGATGATTTACCTTTCTTTGAATCTTTAGCTGGTGTTTCTTTAGATTCTTTTTCATCAGTATATGGAGAAACTAAAATATATCCTTCATCAGTTTTACTCATTCTGACTCTGATTTTTCTTGGAGGACTACGAACTCCTTTTGACCAAATTTGATGAGCAAGATCTTCTTCAATTTTGATTTCTTGGGTTTTCATATGATGACGAGCAAATTCCTTAATCATGTTAATAGCTCTAGGTGCACGATGTGTATCTACGGAAAGTAAAGCTTTACCCAAATTGATAGTATAGACTCTTTCTAATTCTTGGGACAACTATCCAACCTCCACATCGGTTGATCTCCAAGCTCTACGTTTTGGATTTGATCTAACTGTCCTCTTTGTTCTTAGAATAATCCAAGCTGGTACAGGTGAAGTCTGTCTTGTCTTTTTCAACAGACGGATTTTTCTTGGAGATGACTTGCGTGCAGCCATAATTTTCAGGCACGAAGAGCTCTTTTTAAATGAATCTCAGAGATTTAGGCGATTTACTATTTGTTTTAGGATTCTTGCAGATGCGCCCCAGATAATTTTATTTTGATATTCAAATGTATACATTTCTTGAATTCTTTGATGAGTTGGATTTGGATCATCTGCCATTGTTTTCAAAAAAGATTTGAGAGGTATGCGTAGTATTTTTTCCACTTCAGAATTTGCTGACAGTGACGTGATTTCATCAACTATTGAAACAAATGGTAAAATGGTGAAACCAGAATTGAGAGTTACAACAGGTTCTAGTTGTCCTATCACTTGGTTTTTTGAAATTCTTAAACCTATTTCTTCTCGAGTTTCACGCAATGCAGTTTCTAAAAGATCAGAATCACTTGGATCGAATTTTCCACCTGGAAATGAAATTTCCCCAGCATGCAATTTTAGATGCTTTGGTTTTTCAGTCATCAAAATAATTGGATCCTCACCATAAATCACAACAAGTATTGATGCAAGATTGTTTGTTCCATGATGTTCTACGACGGGATCGATTTTACTTGAAAGTAAAGATCGTAGTAATTCCAAGTCCACTATGATTATAGCGATTATCTATTTTATTGAGTTTGCGTTTAAAGGTTTTAACCAAGTTAAATTTGAGATTCTTTATGGCGGTAATCTACGAAATAAACCCACCAAAAATTCCAGAAGATATCAAAACATCAAATGATGAAATAAATTCATTATTAGCAAAACTTGTACAAAGAGTTTCAGATATCAGTACGTTATGTGATGGTATTCATGTAACAGATTCTGTTTTGGGAACTAGACGAGTTTCAGCATTAACCACAGGAAAAATTTTGAAGACAAATCATCCTAATTTACAAATTACAATAAGTATGCGTGTAAGAGACAAAGACATGGATTTGATTAAACAAATAGTGCAAGAATCAATAGATTTGAAATTAGATGGGATTCTCGTTCTGAAAGGTGATCCGTCAAAAGAGAATCCAACAGATTCAGGTTTGATTCCAAGTCATGTCGTTAAGCAACTAAACGAATTAGGTTATGGCAAGAAAATGAATTTCTTTTTATCATTGCCTAGTAATCCTGACTTTGAAAAAATTCAAAAAAAAATTACTGCTGCACCTAAGGGTTTTATGACACAGGTGATTCATTCAACAGAGCAAGTACAAAGAATTTCTAACAAATTAAGAGTAGGCGGATTTAGGATTATTCCATGTGTTTTATTGCCTACGGAAAAAAATGAGAGTTCGGCAAAGTTTTTGGAATTAGATTGGTCATGTTACATAGAAAATCCTGCTAATTTTATCAGACAGATTCACAGTATTGCAGGAGATGTGCTAATCACATCGCCTAATGATTTTACATTTGCAAAAGAGACACTAAGAAAGATCTAAAGTACAAAATATTGCGACTTGGGATGATGCACCACAATTGCAGCCGTTGATTGTTCTGGAATGATTTGTCCAGACTCTGGATCTAACACCATTCCAGATTTTTCGGGTTGTAATATCTTCCAAACTAGATTATGTTGTAAGATATCAGGACAGCTTGGAAACCCCCAACTGTATCGAAGACCTCCTTTTTCAAGTTTTAATTCAGATTTTATTTTACGGTTTATCCATTCGGCTAATGCCTCAGCTACTTCAACTGCTAGACCATGCAAATAATATGCATCAGTATACTTGTCTTCTTTATTCCATTTTTCTATAACATCTGAAACTATGTTTCCAACCGTAACTGCTTGAAATGCAACAATGTCATCTTCTCCAAAATAATCAGTAAGACAAAGGTGACTAGATTTAGAAGAGCGTGGGAAATCAAATTCAACATTTGTACCGTTTGGATTATCGACTTGTAGTTTTCCATCTTTATTGTGACATTTGAAATAGCCATAAACGATTTCGGGTTCAAATAATTTTTCTCGAATTATTCGAATCTTCCATTCATTTAGTAATGTTTCATGATCTGCTTCAGAGTCAGCACCTGCTTTTCCACGTAGACCCCAAGATAACTTGAATAGAGATTTTTTGTCAATCAATTCCCAAACTTCACCCATATTGATTTGAGCAGATTTCAATCTGATTGGTTCTCCAATTATTGGAGGAGTCGGGGGAATTACGGGTTTGATGTCGCTTTTTGGAAGATTCGAAGTGTCAATGACAGCAGTAGATCTTTCTTTCCAACTTTCAAGCTTATCTTTCCATTGTGCTAAAAAGTTAGGTTTTTCATTTGAAACTAGTGTATCCATTGTTTTCAGACCTTCAAACATTGTATTACAATAAAATACTCCAGATTCGTAGATGCCACCTTCTTTTGCAATTCTGTTGATATAATTACTATTGATGGCAGCACCGCCACATAAAATCGGAATATTCATGTTGTTTTTTCTTGCATGCTCAATGAAATACTGCATCTGCTTTGATGTTGATACCAAAAGTGCAGATAATCCAATAGCATCAGGTTTTACTTCATCTATTTTTTCTAAGAATTTCTGTAGAGGCACTTGCTTTCCCAAATCATAAACAGTATAACCATTATTTTGAAAGATAGTTTTTACCAAATTCTTTCCAATATCATGAACGTCACCGTAAACGGTTCCAAGTACAAGCTTTCCTTTAGATGTGCCTTCTTCTTTAATCAGATATTTTTCTAATTCTCCTACTGCTGCCTTCATGCATTCAGCAGATTTGAGAACAAATGGTAGGATCAATTCGCCTGAGCCAAATTTATCACCAACTTCTTTCATTGCAGGAAGTAAATCCTCATTTAGTGTTCTAATTGCACCTTCATGAGTAATTGTAGGAGAGACATTTAGAGAAAGAATGCCATCATGATCTTCAATAATTTCACTTTTACCTATTTTTTCTGCAATAGCAGAAACAACATCGTTTTGAATTCCATCTTTTAATCTATTTACAATTCTAAAGTTTGCACGTTTTCCAGGAGGCCATGTTGAATCTACATCTATTTTTTTTGAAGTACTAGTACCTTGCGCACCTGTCTTTTCAAAATAAATAATTAATTCAGATAATGCATTTGGATGAGTATTAAATATTAGATCTTCAGCTAGTTTTTTTTCTTTTGCATCAATTTCCCCATATGGAATTATTTCTTTTGCATTTACAATAGCTGTATCTAGTCCAGATTTTACTGTATGATACAAAAATGCAGAGTTGAGAACTTTTCTTGCATATGGAGCTAATCCGAAACTAATATTGCTTAATCCTAAAGTTGTAAATGAGTTTGGAAATTTTTCTTTTACAAGTCTAATACCTTCCAGAGTGTTTTTTCCAGCATCTAAAAACTCGTCTTCTCCAGTAGCAAGTGTAAATGTCAGAACATCAAAAATAAACTGTTCAATTTTTAATCCATATTTTTTTCCTGTTTCATAAAGTAATTCTGCAGTGTCAACTTTTTCTTGAGGAGTTTTTGCCATACCTTTTGGTCCAATACATAATGCAATTGCAGGCAAACCATACTTTGCCATTATTGGTGCAAGTCTTTCAAATCTACTTCCATCGCCTTCCAAATTAATTGAGTTAATTATTGGTCTTCCAGGAATTTGTTCTACCGCTGCTTCTATTACATCTGGGTCTGTAGAGTCAATTACAAGCGGTGCATCAATTTCTAAGCTTAATTTTTTAACAAGATTTACCATGAATTGACGTTCATCAGCTCGCTCAGTAGTGGCAACACAAACATCAAGACAATGTGCACCATCTTCTGCCTGAACTCTTGCTAAATTAACTAATCCATCATAATCATCATTTAGTACAAGCTGTTTTGCTTTTCTGGAACCTTGTGTGTTGATTCTCTCTCCAATGATCAGAGGTGGGGGCAATTGCTTCAAATCAACTGCTTTTAGTGCAGAGCTAACTCTAGGAATAGTCAATGTGATAAATTCTCCTCAGTTTTTCTAAAAGATATTTGTTTGTAAAGTAGCTCAATCAAGTTTTGGTTAATTGACAAGATCGCAAGCCGTAAAGAAAATCAATATACATTTTTTTCTTATATTGTTTGAATTGTGCATATGGAAGATTTTGAAAAAAGAGTAGGTGAATTTCAATTAGGATTTAGATGAAAGTGTGATAAAGTTTTCTTAATTTATGTTCTAGTAAGATAATCCTGTCTAGTATCTTGGCATTATGCCTAGTCTTGTTTTTGCAGAGACTGCAATTATTGATACAATTGATACTATTAAGATCAAGACAGTGATAGTGCCAAATTCTGGAACTACTTTAATTACATCTGCCATTGAATATGATGGAACTGTAATTGTAACAGAAGAACCTGTAGTGACTGTTCCTCCAAATGCCAAGACTCTGCCGGTAACACTTGCGCCATTACCTATTGTGACACCTGCTGCGTCAAGTATGGTTCCTGCAAAATTGCTGTTTGCTCCAAGTGTTGTTGCACCAGTTGGTACCCATGTTACACTGGCTGCTTGTGCGCCGTTAGTTAAATTAACATTAGAATTTGCTACTGTGGTTAGTGCGCCATCAATTTTGAAGATGTAATTGCCGTTACCTGATAATGTGATTCCTCCTGCACCAATAGATGCAGCGCCTGTAATACAGTAGACTCCGGGTGTGTATACTCCGCCTTGCACTAGGGATAGGTTAACTGAAGTGCCGAGATTAGCAGTACATGCTTGGGCGTTTGCAGAAGATGTTGCTGAATTTTGTGCAATTCCTGCTTGTTCATATGTAGAGTCAGTTATGTGAATAATGCCATTAACGGTAGCTGCCATTGCGGGTCCTGTGGCATATCCAAGGTCTCCTACGATGAAAGTTCCTGCTGCAGTGTTTGAATATGTACTGGCAAGGATTCCAAAGTTGCTAGCGCTATCTGCAAATGCATTATTTTGCATAATGCCTGAAGCTGAAAGTATCAGTACGGATAATATAAAAAAATGTTTAATGTTAAATGATATCATTGTTAGTTTATTGCTTGTAAATTGGTTATTAAGCCTCGCTTACAATTATGTCCGGTTCGCTTACAAATTTGTCAGCATTACTTACTGATCTATCAGATAATTTGCTGGTGCTAAATGAAAACAAATCCATTTTATTTAAAATATGTTAAACTATAATTTCACTGGCAAGATATTTTAGTCACACATGTTCAATTGGAGAAAATTAAAGCAACTTTAGAAAATAATTGGCGAATATCTAACCGATATTCATTTATGATTAATTTTATCCTGTACACATATTAATCGTTAAAGACTAAATTAATGGTAGATAGACAAAATGAAAAATGTAATGAAGAAACAAGATATTCCTAAAGTAAAGCAAATTATGGAAATTGTTGAAAAACAAGCAGTTCCCATATCCAAGATAAAGAAACTTTTGCAAATTATTGAAAAACAAGCAGTGCCTATTCCTAAGGTAAAGAAACTTTTGCAAATTATTGAAAAACAAGCAGTGCCTATTCCTAAGGTAAAGAAACTTTTGCAAATTGTTGAAAAACAAACCATTCCTATTCCAGAGGTAAAGGAAATTATTCGAATTATTGAAAAACAAGCAGTTCCCATATCCAAGATAAAGAAACTTTTGCAAATTATTGAAAAACAAACTATTCCTATTCCAGAGGTAAAGGAAATTATTCGAATTATTGAAAAACAAACCATTCCTATTCCAGAGGTAAAGGAAATTTTGCAAATTATTGAAAAACAAGCAGTGCCTATTCCTAAGGTAAAGGAAATTATTCGAATTATTGAAACATCTAAGGCAATACCAAAAAAAGAATTCGAGCCAAGCATGAAAATTTTACTTCGCATCATGGAATCCATATCGGAAAATGGCCCTGATGTAAAAAGATCTTTAGCATTTAAAACCAATCTAAACTATGTTAGACTTGCAGAGCATATTGTTTGGTTAGAGAAAAAAGGTCTTGTTAAATCAACAATTGATAAATCTAAGATTAATGTCGCTTTGACACAACAAGGTAGAATATTTATCACTATGTTTGTAACCTAGTTTGGATTTTGTTCACCTATAATTTCAAATTCATCTAAAATGACGATAAAAAACTAACAAAACAAAACGAGAGCGTTAAATTTTATCAGGAGCAAATTCAGGAATTGAGAAAGGCATTGAATAAGGGGTTTCTTTCTTGCGAACATCTGTGTTTAATTTTCGAGGTTTTCTTTTTCTCGTTTTGTTTGCTCACGTATCTAACAGGCTTTTTCGTCAATTACTTTTCTTAGTACAGCAATATGTTTAGGATTTGTTCCACAACAACCGCCAATTATTCGAACTTTTTTGTACTGTTTAAGAAAATCACTTAGTACTTCGCCCATTTTTTCAGGAGTCATCTTGTATACTGCTTGTCCGCCCTGATTTTCAGGCATGCCTGCATTAGGAACTACCAACAGATCATGCTCATTTTGCTCATCAAGCCATCTAACACTTGGAGTCATTTCAATTGGACCGGTAGAGCAATTCAAACCAAAAACATCAATTCCCATATCAGACACAGTTGTGTATGCAGCTTGAATGTTTGTTCCAAGTAACATTTTTCCATATTGATCCAAAGTTGTATTTGCAATAATCGGAACTTTTTTTCCAGTTTTTTTCACCGCATCATGACATGCTTCAATAGCAAGTTTTACTTCCAAGATATCCTGACTTGTTTCAATTAATAGAGCATCTACTCCACCAAGAATTAGACCTTCAGATTGTAATTCAAATGCCTCTTTAATTTCAGAAAGTGGTTTTTGTCCCAAGTCAGGATCATTGGAGCTTGGAAGATAACCTGTAGGTCCCATGGAACCAATCACATATCGAGATTTATCAGTATACGCTGAACAAACTTCAACTGCTAATTGAGCTATTTTTTTGTTGAAATCTACTGTTTGATTACCAAAACCATATTCATCTAGTTTTATTTTGTTTGAACCAAAGGAGTTAGTTTCAATACAGTCAGAACCTGCATCCAGATAATTTTTGTGAATTTGTTTAATCCATTCTGGATGGGTTAAGACTAGACCATCATTAAACCCGTCTTGATTATTTGGAAAATCTTCAGGTTTAGGATTATATTTTTGAATCTCAGTTCCCATTGCCCCATCAAAAAGCAATATTCGATTTTGTAGTGCAGTAAGGAACGATTCTTTTTGTACCAATTTATTTTTAGAATGTTTCCAGACAGTTTAACTCTTTTGAGAAAAATCATCCATACAATCAGGGCAATTAGCACTTATGTTGAAATTAGGTAAAGATAGAAATTTTGCATATTTATGCAAAAAATACAACTAAACAATCTAGTTCGTGGCGCCACTTTTTTTCAGCATGCTGGAATTTCCATTGTCTTTGTGTTTTTGCCTATCATGGCAATGGGAGTAACGGATTCTGTTTTTGAAATTGGTCTAATAATTGCATCATTTAGTTTTGCTGAGATTTTATCTCAAATTTACTTTGGACGACATTCAGATAAAAAAGGAACGAGATTAAAATTCATTAGAATAGGCTTCATTGGATGTGCTATAGCTTTTGGACTACATTATTTTGCAGATGATGTGGGATTATTGCTTTTAGCCAGAATTGGCGCTGGGGTTGCAAGTGGGATAATGGTTCCTTCTATGATTGCTTATACATATGAAGCAAATCGTGAAAAAAAACGAGCATTAACTGTAATTTCATTTCATGCATTAGGATGGTTAGCAGGAACTGCTGCTGCAGGCATTGTGAATGATATCAAACTAACTTTTCTGATTAGTGGAGTTTTCTTTTTGATAGGATTGTTATTTACAATTAAGATGCCAAACACATTACAAGAAAAAGAACTGACCCCCGGAACTACAAAAAATATAATTATAAAAAATAAATTTCTATTCACAGCACTTCTCTTACGACATGTTGGTGCATCATCAGTATGGACAATTTTTCCAATAATGCTAATGGAAAAATTAGGTGCGGAACTTTATCAAATTTCAATTGTTTATGTAGCAAATACGTTAGCTGCATTTGTTTTAATGAATTTGATGGCAAGTAAAATTAAAATTTCAAATGTAGCAAAATTCAAGATTGGAATTGGCAGTACCACATTTGTCTTTGTTGGACTAGCTTTGATAAATGACTGGTGGATGGCAATACCATTTATGGCACTTGTAGGTATTACTTGGGCTCTTTTGTATATTGGAGGAAGTTTTCACTTGATGGAAAATAATCCACGTTCAACATCAACAGGAGTTTTTAGTTCAACTATCTCAATTGGAGCTGTGGTAGGACCGATAATTGCAGGTGCAATTGCTTTTGCATTTAATTATGTGTCTGTGATGTATTTTGCAATTGCAGTAATCATTGTGGCATTTGCAGTGTCATTAAAAATAAAATCATAGATCTTAACGCAATCCCCATCTAGACATGACTTTATTTTCAATTCTCTTGAAAATTATTCCATCAATTGCAATACCAACCATCATAATCACCAACATTATTGCAAATACTTGAGAGATATCATTTAGTTGTCGTCCTACGTTGAGCAAAAATCCCAACCCTAGAAATGAAAATAGTAATTCAGCACCTATTACCCCTCTCCATGCAAAGGCCCAACCTTGTTTGAAACCAGAAATCAAATACGGAAATGCTGCCGGAATTAAGACGTATGTAGCTAGTTGGGTTCCTTTTGCACCCATATTTCTTGCAGCCTCAATATAATGGGGATTAATGTTTTTGACTCCATTATAGGTAGCAATGGTTACTGAAAACATTGAACCAATTGCAGTAACAAATATGATTCCACCGTCTGTTAATCCAAACCAAAGTATTGCAAGCGGCACCCAAGCAACAGAGGGAATTGATTGTAATCCTAAAACCAATGAACCTATGGTTTGATTTACAATCTCCATTCTTGCCATAAAAATTCCAAGAATCATTCCACCAACTATTGCAATTGCCAATCCGATTATCAATCTCAAAATACTGGTTCCTATTCCAAAGAATAGACTTCCATCAGATGCAGTATACACTAAATCTTCAGCTACCTCATAAGGAGAAGGAAAAAGATTATTGGGCCAGATATTTGTCATCGAGATAAGCTGCCAAATAGCTACGAGTGCTACATAAAAGATAATTTGTTTGGCTAGAGTATTTTTTTTCATAAAATATCACTTAACTTTTCTTTACCTCTGGTCGTAATTCAGATAAAATTTCTTGTTGAAGTGGAAAAAGATTTTGATCTTCTACAAGTCGCGGACGTTTATAGTCAACATTTATTATTTTTTTAATGGTAGAAGGTCTATTACTAAATACAGCAACTCTAGTTCCAAGTACCGTAGCTTCAGTAACATTATGAGTTACAAACAGAATTGTCTTTTTGGTTTTTTCCCAAATCAATTGCATTTCAACTAGCAACAGATCTCTTGTTTGTGCATCAAGTGCTGCAAATGGCTCATCCATTAACAATACATCAGGATCCATAACAAGGGCTCTAGCTATTGCTACTCTTTGCTTCATTCCAGTTGAAAGTTGGTATGTGTATGAATCAGCAAATTTTGTTAATTGCATCATGTCCAAATATCGTTGGGATATCTGTGCTCGTTCTTCTTTTGGAATGCCTGCCATCTTTAAGCCAAATTCCACATTATCTTGTACTTTCAACCACGGAAACAAGGCACCCTCCTGAAATACTATGATTCTTTCAGGACCAGTAGTTGTAACTGGTTTTCCATCAAAGAGAATTTCACCTTCATCAGGAGTTTCCAAACCTGCAACAATTCGTAAAAAAGTAGATTTACCACATCCAGATGGTCCCACTAAGCAAACAAACTCACCATCTTCAATCTGTAGGTTTACACCGCCTAATGCTTTG
Source organism: Nitrosarchaeum sp. (assembly GCA_046712755.1). Lineage (GTDB taxonomy): Archaea > Thermoproteota > Nitrososphaeria > Nitrososphaerales > Nitrosopumilaceae > Nitrosarchaeum. The sequence continues at coordinate 17,631 of JBKKCM010000023.1, forward strand.
AGATTATGACTGTCATGTTTGAAATACTTTACAATGTTTTTAGCCTCAAGTTTTGTCATTTACTAAAACCTCCTGTGATTTGGAATTTGAATTTATGTCAAAGAAAATTCCATCCAAACTATATCCATGTCTTCCTAAATAACCAAGCGAGTCTGCTCTTTTAGCAAATGTGTGAATAGAACTAACAATAGGGTCAGATGTAATTTCTAAATTAGATAATGCTTCATCAACCAAGCCATCAGAGAGGGATTTACCAGTTTCTTTTTTCATGAATTGAATGAAAATCATTCTAGTTTGTTCAGGATTAGAATTTATCCAGTTTACTGTTTGCTGATGTGCTTCAAGCCATTTGTTTATCACTTCAGGATTCTGATTTACATATTCTTCTCTAGCAATTAATAGTACTGATGCAAATTTATGCCCAGGCCAAAGTTCTTCTTCATTAAATAATCTCTTACCATCTAATTGTTGTACCAATATTGTAGCAGTTGGCTCAGGAACCCATGCAGCATCAATATCACCTTTTGCAAATAGTGTGTAAATGTCAGGGTTTGGAATATTCAAGACAATAACAGACCCGCCTTTTTCAGCTGGTTTTAATCCGTTCTCAGAAAGATAGCTTCTCAATGAAATATCTTGAGTGTTTCCTATTTGTGGTGCTGCAATTCTTTTTCCTTCAAAATCAGCAACAGAGTTAATTTTGGAATTAGGATGAACAATAAAACTAGCGCCACCACTTGCAGCGCCAGATAAAATTTTTATATTGTGATTTTCAGATTTTAAAAATCCGTTAATTGCTGGTCCGGGACCAACATATGCAATGTCAATGGAACCTGCAAAAATAGATTCTATCACCTGAGGTCCAGCATCAAATAGCATTGGTTCAATCACAGTATTGTTTCCAATTTGACTTTGAAATGTTCCTTTTTCCATTCCAATAATTGGAACTGCGTGGTTTATGTTGGGAAAATATGCCACTCTGATCTTATTTTCATGCGTAGTTTCATCAGAATTTGCCAGAATTCCAACAATGAATATCAATGTCGCACCTACAATGCCTACAAAAACAACAGACAGCATTTTCATAAAACAGCGTTATATTTTGACGGATAAATAATCATCGAATTTTAGCTCAAGCTAGTTAGATGAAATGTAGGAGATATTTTTGATTTTCAGCGTATCACAAAAGATAAATTCCAAAATACGACGGGAAAATGTGTTTTATGACTGAAAGAGGAATTCTTGCATTTTCTGGAGGGCTAGACACATCAGTAGTAGTAAAATATCTTCAAGAAGAATACAACATGGATGTCATAACAGTAACTGTAGATGTAGGTCAAGGTGATGATCCGAAAAAAATTGAAGCCAAAGCAAAAAAACTTGGAGTAAAAAAACATTACAATATAGATGCAAGAAAGGAATTCGTTGAAAATTTTATTTTTCCATCAATTAAGGCAAATGCGCTTTATCAAAAAAAATATTGCCTAGCAACTGCATTAGCTAGACCATTAATTGCAGAAAAAGTTTTAGAAATTGCAAGAAAAGAAAAAGTAACAGCACTAGCTCATGGATGTTCAGGTAAAGGAAATGATCAAGTAAGATTTGATATCACACTACGTTCTGGTTCTGATTTACCAATTATTGCACCAATTCGAGACAAGAATTTAGACAGAGTAACAGAGTTAAAGTTTGCAAAAAAACATGGAATTGAAATTGATTCAGTAGCAAAAAGATTCAGCATTGATCAAAATTTGTGGGGACGTGCAATTGAAGGTGGAGTTTTAGAAGATCCATATAACGAACCTCCCGAAGATGCATTCATTTGGGTAAAAACAAAAAATTTACCAGACAAGCCAACATACATGGAAATTAAATTTGAAAAAGGAATACCAGTTGCAGTTGATGGAAAAATTCTTGAGCCTATAAAATTAATCGAGTATGTAAACAAAAAAGCAGGAGATGCAGGAGTAGGAATTGTTGATCATATTGAAGACAGAGTGGTGGGAATAAAATCTCGTGAAGTTTATGAAACACCGGGGGCCATGTGTCTTATTGAAGCTCATGCCGATTTAGAAAAAATGGTTCACACAAAACATGAAAATAAATTTAAAACAATTATTGATGATGAGTGGGCATATCTTGCATATTCAGGATTATGGCAAGATCCACTAAAACAAGATCTAGATGCATTTATCCAAACATCACAAAAACCAGTATCAGGAATTGTAAAACTAAAGCTCTTCAAAGGAAGCGTTCGTGTTGTGGGAAGAAAATCAGAGTATTCACTGTATAGTCACAAGATCGCCACTTATGGTACAGAATCAACTTTTGATCAAAGATTGGCAAAAGGATTTGTAGAATTGTGGGGAATTCAATCAACAGAAGCTAATAAATTACAAAAGAAAAGGTCAACAAAAACATGAACTGTCAAGAATGTGATGCAACTCTTAACATCCCAGACGATGCCTCCATTGGAGAGATTATCTCCTGTCCTGATTGTGGCGCCGACTTTGAGATCGCAAAGAAAAGTGGATCTACTGTTGAGCTAAAACAAGCAGAAAGTGTAGGCGAAGACTGGGGAGAGTAATGTCAAAAATTTGTATTGTATTTGACCGCCTAAGAACGGAAGAAAAGATGCTTGAAAAAGAAGCATCAAATCTAGGCCACGATGCAGTAATGCTAGACGCCAAAACCACCCAAGTCAATACAGATAGTAAAAAAAAGGATTTTGACTTTGGGGATGTTGTTTTAGAAAGATGTGTTAGTTATTTTAGAGGGCTGCATTTTACTGCTAGTCTTGAATTTATGGACGTGCCAGTACTCAATAAATTTCAAGTTGCAAACCAATGTGGAAATAAAATGTTCATGACGCTACTTTTGAAAAAATACAATGTCCCTACACCAAAGACATATTTTTCGTTTTCAAGTGAAAGCGCATCGGAAAATATAGAAAAAGTTGGATATCCTCTCGTAATCAAACCAGTCATAGGAAGTTGGGGCAGAGGGGTAATGCAATTAAAAGACAAAGATACCGCAGATGCATTATTTGAGATTAGAGATATTACAGACAGCCCACATGATAGAATTTTCTATCTTCAAGAATTGGTAAAAAGGCCACCAAGAGACATCCGGGTTATCACAGTTGGCGATGAACCAATAGCTGCCATGTATAGAAAATCATCAGGGGGTTTTAAAACAAACATAGCATTAGGGGCAGATCCAGAATTATGTGAGATCACAAAAGAGATCGAAGAGATATCTACAAAGGCATCAAAAGCTATGGGCGGGGGAATTTTAGGGATTGACATAATGGAAGATGAAAAGCGAGGGTTGGTAGTACATGAGGTTAACAATACCGTTGAGTTTAAGGGGTTGGCAAGAGTGTCACGACGAAATATTCCAAAAGAGATGGTAGAATTTGCTTTAAACTATGTTAGGAAATAAATTATACTTCATTACGGGAGGATTATCATGAAAGTTGGTGTTGTAGGAGCATCAGGTTATGTCGGAGGAGAAACACTTCGCCTCTTAGTAAATCATCCAGATGTAGAGATCGCAATGGTCACCTCACGACAACATGTTGGCGAGTATCTTCATAGAATTCAACCTAGTTTGAAAGGATTTACCGATCTGACTTTTTCGGAATTAGATTATGACAAAATGACAGATAAATGCGACATAGTATTTACTGCAGTTCCACATGGGACAGCAACTGAAATTGTAAAAGCATTGTACGATAGAGGGCTAAAGGTTATCGATTTGAGTGCAGATTACAGATTGCACAATCCTGCAGATTATGATAAATGGTATGGCTGGGAACATCCACACCCAGATTATTTACCAAAATCAGTATTTGGAGTTCCAGAATTACACAGAGAGCAAATCAAAAAAGCACAACTAGTTTCTTGTCCAGGATGCATGGCAGTAACTTCCATGTTAGCACTTGCGCCACTTATCAGAAATGATCTAATTGATTTAGACCACATCATTGTAGATTCTAAGATTGGCTCATCAGGTGCAGGTTCTGGTTCAGGAACTGCTCATGCAATGAGAGCAGGAGTTATCAGACCATACAAGCCAGCAAAACACAGACACACAGGTGAAATAGAACAAGAGCTAAGCGAAATTGCAGGAAAGAAAATTCGTGTCTCAATGAGCCCACACGCAGTGGATATAGTTCGTGGAATTTTATGTACAAATCATACATTTATGAAAAAAGATATGGATGAAAAAGAAATATGGAAAATATATCGTGAAACTTATGGTCAAGAAAAATTTATTCGATTAATTCGAGACAAAAAAGGATTGTACAAATTCCCAGATCCAAAATTTGTAGTCGGTTCAAACTTTTGTGATATAGGTTTTGATATAGATGAAGAAAATCATAGATTGATTGCTCTTTCAGCATCCGATAATCTAATGAAAGGTGCAGCCGGTTCTGCCATACAAAACATGAATGTCATGTGTGGCTTTGATGAAATGGACGGCTTGAGATACACACCGCTTACTCCAGTATAGAAATGATCACAATCAAAATCGGTGGAAGCGTAGTAGATAATTTACATCCATCAACTATTTCAGATATTAAAAAAGTTGCAGAGACAGAAGGACTAATCATAGTTCACGGAGGAGGAAAAGAAGTTACAAAAGTTTGTGAGCAACTTGGAAAAGAACCAAAATTTGTAACATCACCTAGCGGAATAAAAAGTAGATATACAGACAAAGAAACAGTAGAAATTTTTACAATGGTAATGTCTGGGCGAATCAACAAAACAATTGTTCAAATGCTTCAAAAAAATGGAATCAATGCAATTGGCCTTTCTGGCGTTGATGCCAGAGTAATTCAAGCAGAAAGAAAAAAAACACTATTAATCATTAATGAAAAAGGTCGAAAACAGGCAATCGATGGAGGATATACGGGTAAAATTACAAAAGTCAATTCAGATTTCATTAAATCGCTTTTAGATCAAGGTTTGACGCCTGTAATTTCACCTATTGCAATTAGCGAAGAGTCAGATTTTCTCAATGTTGATGGAGACAGAGCAGCAGCATATGTAGCAGGAAGTGTAGGATCTGACAAAGTTTTGTTCATAACAAATGTAGATGGACTTTTGATGGATGGCAAACTTGTAACTAAACTAACATTAGCAGAAGCAAAGGAGATCAGACCAAAGATAGGTCCCGGCATGGAAAAGAAAATTCTTGCATCTACGGAAGCCCTAGATATGGGAGTAAAAGAGGCACTCATTGCAAACGGTCAAAGAGAAAATCCTATATCATCAGCTATAGCACACGATAATTGTACGGTGATTCAACATGACTGAAGATGACTTTATGGGAGGTTTGTATCAGAGATTTCCAGTTACAATTGAAAAAGGAGTGGGAGCTCATGTTTGGGATGTTGATGGAAAAGAGTACATTGATTGTATGGGAGGATACGGCGTAGCAATTGTAGGACATCAAAATAAAAGAGTCACAAAAGCAATCAAAGAGCAAGTAGACAAAATAATCACAGTACACAGTTCACTATACAATAAAACCAGAGAAGAATTTCTCAAAACATTAATTGGTCTTGCACCAAAAGGACTGACTCAAGTTCACCTAAACAACAGTGGTGCAGAAGCAATAGAAGCTGCAATAAAATTTGCAAGAAAGTTTACTGGCAAAAAAGGAATGGTTGCAATGAAAGGATCATACCATGGAAAATCACTTGGAGCTCTCTCATTAACATTTAATCCAAAATACAAAAAAGCATTTGAACCACTAGTTGAAAAAGTTTCTTTTGCATCATTTGGAGATATTGAATCTCTTCGTTCTACAATTGATGAAGATACTGCATTTGTTATTTTAGAACCAATTCAAGGTGAAAGCGGAATCAATGTTGCACCAGATGGGTTTTTACAAGAAGTAAGAAAGGTTTGTGATGAAAAAGGAATTCTGCTAATTTTTGACGAAATACAAGCAGGATTAGGTAGAACAGGACGACTATGGGCGTGTGATCATTGGAATACTGCACCAGACATTCTATGTCTTGCAAAAGGTATTGCTGGTGGAGTTCCAATGGGTGCAACTTTGGTAAGACCGGATATTCTTGCTTCAATGAGTAAAGGAGAGCATTCTTCAACATTTGGAGGAAATCCTCTTTCTTGTGCTGCAGGAATAGCAACGTTACAAGCACTTACGCAAGATGGTCTGATTGAAAATTCTGAGAAGATGGGAAAATTGTTCAGAGAAGGGTTGGAAAAACTGAAAGAAAAACATTCCATAATTAGAGAAATCAGAGGAAAGGGATTGATGATAGGCGTAGAATTGAAATTCGAGGTAAAAGATATTCTAATGAACCTTATAAAAGAAGGAATTCTAATGCTATATTCAGGTAGAAACATTCTAAGAATTCTTCCACCATTAGTAATATCTAAAGAAGACATAACGAAAGTTTTACAAACTCTAGATATTGTACTTACTAAAGAGGAGCAAAAAAATAATGTATAAAGATAAAGTAGATGAAAAAATAATGAATTTTCTTAAAGAAGATTCTAGGGAATCTTTTGTAGATATTGGAAAGAAACTGAAATTATCAGAATCAGCTGTTAGAAGAAGAGTAAAAAATCTTGTGGACAGTAAGACTATCAAAAGATTTACTGTTGAGATAGGAGAAGAAAATGCCACAAGTGCTATTGTTTTGATATCTGTAGATTCTGCAACAGACACATCAAAAGTTTCAGAAAAACTTGCAAAATTAGAAGGAGTCAAAACAGTTTATGAAATTACAGGTCAGTATGACATAACTACAATAATCAGTGCAACGAATATCTCTGAAATAAACAGTAGCATAGATGCATTAAGAAAAATTCCAGGTGTGATTGACACCAACACAGTAATTATTTTAAGAAAAGTGGCATAAAACGACTTTCGGTTTATAATTCCTATACTTGACTAAATTAGGATCACTGCAAGTAAGTTTCAGCGAAAGTAGTACGAATATACTTATATTCTCAATTTATGTGAACGTTTTCTGTAATGAAAGATCCGAATCACTATGCAGACATATACAATGCATATGATAAAAATCCAAAGAAAATCAAAGTATTAGACAGTACTCTAAGAGAAGGAGAACAGCATCCAGGAGTTTCATTTACAAATAAACAAAGAATACAGATTGCATGGATGTTAGATTATTTTGGAGTAGACCAAATTGAAATTTCACCAGTTGTTTCCAAAGATCACAAAGAAGCAACTAAAACAATTATCAAGCAAGGATTAAAAGCAGATATCGTATCTCATGGAAGGGCTCTCAAAGAAGACATAGACATTTCATTAAGCTGTGATGCAAAATGGTGTGCTGCATATCTTGGAATTTCAGATATTCATCTAAAAGATAAGCTACGGATTACAAGAGAAGAAGCCTTACGCAGAGCAGTTGAAACAGTAGAATATGCAAAATCACATGGACTAAAAATTAGATTTACAGTGGAAGATGGGAGTAGAGCAGAGCCAGAATTTTTGTTAAAGGTGTGCAAGGCAATTGAAGAAGCAGGAGTAGATAGAATTAGTTTGCCAGATACTGTTGGAATTATGCGTCCAATAGGAATGTATAATTTTGTTAAAACAGTAAGAGATGTAATAGATGTTCCACTTGATGCACATGTTCATAACGACATAGGATTTGCAGTAGCTAATGCATTTTCTGCATGTGAAGCTGGAGTAGATCAGATACATACTACAATTGACGGAATAGGGGAAAGAACTGGCATTCCACCTCTTGCAGAGGTTGCAGTAGCATTAACATATCTATACAAATCACCAAATGATTTCAGATTAGATATGCTACTAGACTTGTCTAGGCTAATCGAGGAGTATACTTCGATTAAACCATATGATTCAAAACCAATTGTAGGTTCTTCTGCATACAAACACAAAGCAGGAACACATCTTGCAGCAATACTACGAAATCCTGCAGCCTATGAACCAATCCCACCAAGAGCAGTTGGAAACACACGAAGAATTGTCTTTGGAGAATTGGCAGGAAAAACTGGTGCCGCATACTTGATGTCAATTTTGGGTCTTGAAAAAGACGATAATGGTGCAAAAGCAGTTGCCGCAGGTCTAAAAGAACTCAGAATGGGAGATTTAATTGAAATTCCACTAGAGGATAGACTTGAAAAAAAGATAATTAATGATAAATAAAGAGGGAATGCGAGGTTAAAACATGTCAAAATGTGAAGAATGTGATGCAGATATTTCCGTTCCAAAAGATGCTGTGGAAGGAGAAATTGTAACATGTCCGGAATGTGGCGCAAGTTTTGAATTAGCAAAAGGCTCAAGCGGTTTCCAATTAAAGCCTGCCCAATCGGTTGGCGAGGATTGGGGGCAGTGAGTCCTGACGTTACAATTCTTTATGATACCATCCGTTGGGAAGAAAAAGCTCTATTAGAGGCGGGCAGAAAAAAGAACATAAACATACAGATGGTTGACTGTAAGAATTTAGCATTAGATTTAAGGGAAAAACCAGAAGATTATGGACCAGTTATTCAAAGGTGTGTAAGCTATTATCGAAATCTACACTCAACTGCAGCTCTTGAAGGGATGGGAGTAAATGTAATTAATTGTCTTAATACAGGAATTTTTGCAGGAAATAAGTTATTTACACATATGCTATTAAAAAAATATGGAGTCCCAACACCATATGCAGCTGTTGCATTTTCAAAAGATGCTGCAATAGAACATCTAGAAACACATGGATATCCAAAAGTGATCAAACCAACTGTTGGTAGTTGGGGCAGATTAATTTCAAAACTAAATGACAAAGACTCGGCAGAAGGAATTATTGAAAGCAGAGAAAGCATGTATCCAATATACCAAGTTCATTATTTAGAAGAATTTGTAAATAGACCACCAAGAGACATCAGAGCAATAATGGTAGGCGATAAGATTGTTGCAGCAATTTACAGAAATTCAGGAAATGGAAATTGGAAAACAAATATGGCTTTAGGTGGAACAGCAGAGGAATGTAAAGTAACGCCAGAGATGGAAGAAATGTGCATTAAAGCAAAAAATGCAGTTCAAGGAGACATAGTAGGAGTGGATTTGATGGAAAGTAATGAACGGGGATTAGTGGTTCATGAAGTTAACAATACAACTGAATACAAGAATACTGTAAGAGTGTGTGGAGTAGACATACCTTCCTTAATGATTGATTACGTAATAAAAAACAGCAAGTGAGAATTGGAAACAACATTTACAGTCACACCAAGATTTGCAGTGAAGATGCTTGAAAAAGCACTTCGATTGTACACACCTTCACTCAATGAAAAAACAATGGCCGAATTTCTTGCAGACAAATGCGATGATTTGGGATTTGAAGATATTCACATAGATGAAGTGGGCAACATCATTGCAAAAAAAGGCACGGGTTCACCAAAAATATTACTTTGTGGACACATGGATGTTGTCCCTGGAAAAGTCAAAGTCAGAAAAGAGGGGGATTCACTGTATGGTCGTGGTGCGTCAGATGCAAAGGCTCCACTAATGGCAATGTTGTTTGCTGCAGCTTCAATTCAGAACAATAACGGTACCGTGGTTTTTGTTGGCACGGTAGATGAGGAGGGAAACGCTACAGGAGTAAAAAACCTAGTCAAGAATCACATCGATGTAGACTATGCAGTATTTGGAGAACCAAGTGGAATAAAGCAAGTAACAATTGCCTACAAAGGAAGATTGGCAATTAATCTCAAAGTTAGTGTAGATGATAGTGCTCATGCAAGTGCACCTTGGCTTTCAAAAAATGCTATTGAAGAAACAATGATCTTTTCAAAAGAACTCAAAAAAGGTTTAGAATCAGATCAAGAGAAAAAAAGTAAAGGAATGCTGTTAACTGCAACATTAACTGAGATTAACGGAGGAACAAGTCACAATGTTACACCAAGAGAATGTGTTTCAACTTTCGACATTAGAATTCCTGTAGATACAAATTGTAAAATAGTAGAACAGAAAATTTCAGTGCTAGTAAATGAAATAGCTCAAAGAAGAAAAGTTGAGGCATATTATTCAATCATAGATGAAACAGAGCCTTTTGAAGCACCACATGATTCTGCAATAGTCAGAGCATTCACGTTAGGAGTTATGGATGTAGAACATACAAGACCAACTTTAATTAGAAAAACAGGAACTGGAGACATGAATGTAATAGGAAATCAATGGAAGATTCCCGTAGTCACATATGGACCAGGTGATCCCCATGAAGCTCACACGATAGATGAAAAGGTATCAATTGATGAATATCTAAGAGGAATTGAAGTTTTAAAGAGAACGATACACCATTTAAAAAGACTGCACGATAAAAACATGCAGTAATGCTTTGGTTTGTAGGATTAGGAATTTCAGGTTCAAAATCAATTCCTGTTGAAGCTCTGGAGGTTTTATCAAAAGCAGATATTGTATACTTTGAGCAATTTACCAGCCCGATTGAAAAATCAGATATGTTGAAAATCAAAAAGATGACCAAAGGGGAATTCAAGCAGGGCAAAAGATGGCTAGTTGAAGATGGAAATGAAATTCTAAAACATGCAAAAACAAAGAAGGTTGTATTACTATCTTACGGAGATCCTTACATTGCTACTACCCATATTGAATTAAGAACCAGAGCCCTGCAAGAAAAAATAAAGACCCATTCAATACATGCGTCATCATCTCTAACTTCAATGATAGGGGAATGTGGTCTTCATTTTTACAAAGTTGGAAGAATTGCAACCATAATGAGTGAGATGAAATCGCTCACAACTCCATACTATGTGATTTACAAAAATATCATAGAAGGAAACCACACCGTATTACTATTAGAGTACAATCAAGACAAGAATTTTTTCATGGATCCAAAAGATGCATTAATTGGATTAATAGAGACTGAAAAAGGACAAAAAAGAAATGTGATTGATCTGTCAACGCATGCAATAGTTGCATCAAGGATTGGGTTCAAAGATCAATCAATCATATCAGGAAAAATTTCAAGCCTAAAAAAAATAGATTTTGGTAAACCTCCACACACAATAATCATCACAGGGAGACTTCATTTTACAGAGTCAGATGCATTAAAAATACTTGGAAGATGCCTAGATGAGCCGCAAGATAATTCAGAAAAAACAAAGAAAATTTCAATCCAAATGATGAAAAAATATGTTCCAATGGTAAGAGACGCATTGGAAGAAATAACACCGTACTACAAAGAACAAAAAGAATTCAAAGTGATTCTTGAAAATGCTGAATTGTATATTCAAGATGCAGAAAAATTTTTAGAGGACGGTCAGGATGAAGTTGCAATTTTGAGTATAGGTTATGCAGATGGTTTGGTAGATGCACTGAGATTAGCAAAGGGCCTTGAGCCAAAAATGTAATAGTATCGATGAATTAAAGAGAGGGTAGTTTTAGAAAATAATATTGGAATTAATAGAAAAATCAATTTTAATTGAAATGTATCTATCCGAAATAAACGGTAAATCACTGATAACTAATCTTAAAACAAAAAAAGGATTTACAGAAAATATGATCAATTCAAAAATCGACGAGCTTGTAAAAAATAAATTGGCAAAAGAAGATAGAATCACATTAACTGAGCTTGGTAGGTCTTCACTTCGAGTCGTTTTAGCAGGAGGTGTTTTTGATATAATTCATCCAGGGCATATTCATACACTTAATGCAGCAAAAGCACTAGGAGACGTTTTGATAGTAGTTGTAGCCACTGACAATACTGCGGTGAAAATGAAAAAAAGACGACCATTACACAGCAAAGAGCAGAGACAGGAATTAGTTAATTCGCTAGTAATGGTAGATCTTTGTCTTATAGGACAAGAAGATGACATTTTCAAGACAGTTAATCTTGTAAAACCACAAATAATTGCATTAGGATATGATCAAGTGCATCAAGAAAAATTTATCATAGATGGATGTAAAAAAATTAATCTTGATGCAAGTGTGGCAAGATTGCAATCACCAATTCCAGAAAGTTCTAGCTCTAAAATAGAAAAAGAATACGGGGAATCCATTCACGATATTTAGAATTGTACATAATATAAGAAGCGAATTACGATTGGATTGGAATTGTTATTGTAACTTGAGAACCATTTTTTAGTTTTCCTGATTTTCTAATACATACTTTAGAGATTAATTCGATTATAGAATTATCATGGTGAGTCCTCTCAAGAAATATCAATTCACAATTAATTGATTGGTTGATTTTTGCATGAAAGCATTTTACCCATCCGTATGTTCTTTTTTCATCTGAAAAACTCTCAATTGTAATTCCACCTAGATTTTCAAATTGTTTTATTGCTTCTTGATGTATTTTTTTATCCATTTTTACATTAAGAGTTCCAGGAAATGGAATATATCCAATTTTAGATTTGAATTGTTTTGTATACCCTTTTAGAGACATGTAATATGCACCTTCGCCCATACCTGAGATCAGAGTTCCTTTTAGTTCAACATGAGAGGGAGACGAATCAAGACTATTTTGAAGTGTAGTAGATAGTTTTACCATTTCAGAAAAACCCTTTGGAGTAATTTTTACAGAGATATTCCTTCCACTAATTATTCTCTCAATGAATTGATTGTTTTCTAATTCAAGTAGATGTTTGGATGCAGCTTGCTGGGATTTTTTGATGCTCTTACCTAAGGAATCAGTAGTAACTGTAACAAAATTATGTTTTGCACCTTTAGAAAGAAGATGAGTGAGAGTTAAGATGTGCTGAATTTTTAGTTCAGTCATTAATGAACCCTAGGCTACGCCTAGGTCACCGAATGTTTTTAGATTTAGCCCATCAGAATTTGTTAACTTTGCAACTCTATGTCCAACAACGCATTCAATTCCGGCATTTTTGGCACCTTCTAAAAGTCTCTGAGTGATAATGCCATCCAATAGAAGATATTTAATTCCAGATTGGGTTGAGAGTTTGCTAACTACTTCACTAATTGGAACTTTGAAAATTTCTTTTTCATTTTCATCTAATGCTACAGCTTCAAGTGTTTCATTGAGATTTGGAAAAACTCTAGATGCTATTTCTGCAAGAGGTTTATCGTCTGAACTTTTAAGAGATGCTGCAGGTTTTCCATTTTTAATTTCGTCAGCTATTGGTCTTAAAATTTCATCTAGTCTTTGGGGAGTTAACTCTTCAACTTCTACTCCTGTGTCTGCTCTTAATTCATAATCAATATTTACAACAGATTTGAGTTCTTTTAGAATGAATCCACCAGCCCGGTCACCATCAATAAATGCAACTACTGTATTTTTTGAAGCACATAGTTCTTTGATTGATTCATCAATTTTTGCACCTTCAATTGCAATTGCATTATCATAACCAGCTCTGAGAAGATTAATGACATCGGCTCTGCCCTCAACTAGGATTATCCAAGTGGCATCAAATACGCCAGAACTACATGTGAGTTTAGATGGGCCATATGTGGATAGTCTTTTAGAATCACCTTCATGAACATCTTTTAACATGCTTTCTCCTTCACTGACTGTTTTGGTAGCCCAACGCTGTTTGATTTCTTTAGCACGTCTTACAATGTCATCTTTTTTTGCGGCTCTCACATCATCAATTGCTTCTAATTTGAAAACACAATCAAATGGACCAACTTTATCAATACTCTCAATTCCAGCTGCAATTAATGCACAGGTATCAATATCAGTACTCATTGGAATAAGAGCATCGCCGTTTGTTGTGTTTGAAGTAGATTTTGTATTTACTTCTATACGACCAACTTTAGAAACTCGTTGCAGTTCGTTCAGATTCATCTCTGGGCCTAACAGTCCTTCGGTTTGACCGAAGATAGCCCCGATTATATCTGCTCGTTCAACAAGTCCGTCAACTTCAAAGGAAAGTTTAACATGATATTTGACAATTCCTGATTTATTGGACATACTTTCTTCATCTCCTTAATTATCATAATTTGGGTTTTGATTCTCGATATATGAGGGTATCGCAAGTATTTTCAATAAAGTAAAGAGATTGTACAAAAATTGTGCTGAATGATATAGTTTACACTAGATAATCTAAAAATGAAAAATAATGTTGTTTATTCAGTGCTAAATGAACTACCACATGAACAGGATTTTGTAACATTTGGATTGTTGATTTTAAATCCAGATCCCATTAGGCTTTCAAGGTAGTCTACGTTTGCACCTTTTAGATGATCAACACTGTAGCTGTCTACAAGTAGCTTGATACCAGTTTCTTCCATGACCAAGTCATCTTCTTCTGGTGCCTTTTCAAAGCCCATTCCGTAAGATAGACCAGAACAACCTCCACCTTGAACATAAACTCTAAGGTATTGAGGACTATCGGTTTCTTCTTTCATGAATTCTTTGATTTTTTCAGCTGCTTTTGGTGTAACAGTGATCATTTTCTGTGTTTGTTCAGATGCCATAATAATACAAGTGATGCTTTAAATTATAATAAGCTTTTCATACCGAGCCTACTAGTAATTCAAGAAAATAAGAGAGTTAGGAATAGATTATTTTTTTGATTTGTTTACAAAAGCTGTCATTCGCTCTTCCCTATCAGAATGAGTAAAACAGTTTCTCCAAGCGAGGAGTTCAATGGCAAGTCCAGTGTCAAGATCTGCATTTCTTCCTTTGTTAATTGCAACTTTTGACATTTGAACACCCATTGTAGAGTTTGCGGCAATTTGTTGTGCCATTTTCAAAGCTTCTTCTTGTAGTGACGCAAGTGGAACTACTTGATTCACTAGACCAATTTCCTTTGCTTCGTCTGCTTTGATCATTTTACCAGTATAGACAAGTTCTTTTGCCTTTGCTATTCCCACAATTCTCATCAATCTTTGTGTTCCACCCCAGCCAGGAGGAATTCCAATTGTAACTTCTGGTTGACCAAGTCTTGCAGTATCTGCTGCAATTCTAATATCACAAGACATTGCCAGCTCGCAACCTCCACCAAGTGCAAAACCGTTAATGGCTGCAATTGTTGGTTGCTTTACAAGCTCAACTGTAGAAGTTACAAGTTGTCCTGTCTTTGCATATGCAACTGATTCGTCTGGAGAAATTTTTGACATGTATTCAATATCTGCACCAGCAGAAAATGCCTTTTCTCCTTCACCAGTTAAGATGATTACTTTAACACTGTCATCTTTGTCTAAGGCTTCAAAAGTTTTGATGAGTTCTTTTGCAACATCACTATTCATGGCATTAAGTTTGTCAGGTCTGTTTATTTTGACAGTACATATGCCATCAGAAGTAGATGTGGTAACTAGAGACATAATATTTTCCCAAGTTGTGCCGGACTTAAATGTTATCTATTTTTGTAAGAATTTGCCCCATTGAGAAAGGGCAGAAGCTGCTGCAACCCAATCCCTTAGATCATCGTAAACCGGAATTCCTTTTGCTTCAATGAGTTTAGAGACTTTTTCTGTGTATGGTCCACCGTTTCCTCCGACCAAAATAGGCTTCTTTTTCATATTTGAGAATTCTGCAAGATAATCAATGATAGTTTCTTCAAGTGGATCATCTTGGAAGACAAACCATGGCATAATGATATCCACGTTTGGATCATCCATGAATGTTTGAATAACAAATTTGTAATCATCAGCGTTTGCACCACCGGTAACATCTGCAGGGTTTCCTTTTCCAATGACATATGTTGGTGGGAAATGGTCCTTCATTTTCTTTAGCGATTGTGGGGAAACTTTGGCAAGCTGTAATCCCAATCTTTCAAAGTGATCAATACCACCAATCATTGGACCTGCGCCGTTGCTTGTCATTGCAGCTCTGTTTCCTTTAGAGCCAGGCTGCCATGCAAGAGCTTTTGCAACTGCTGCTAATTCTTGATAGCTGTCAACTGAAATAATTCCTGCTTGTTTGAAAGCATCCATAATGATTGCATTTGAACCGCCTAGGGAACCAGTGTGGGATGCTGCTTGTTTTGCACCAAGTTTGGTTCTTCCACTCTTCCAAATTACAACAGGTTTATGCTTTTCTTTCATAACTCGTTTTGCTGTATTGATAAATTTGCGCCCATCGCCAAATCCTTCAACGTATAGTACAATTACTTTGGTTTGAGGATCATCTGCAAGATACCAAATCATGTCCGCTTCGTCTACATCAGATCTGTTTCCATAACTGACCATTTTTGATAGACCAAAGATATCAGCAGTCTCCAAAAAACTAATTCCCATAGTTCCACTTTGGGATAAAAGTGCAACAGGACCTAATTTAGCTCGAACCATTCTTTCTTGTCCTTGGAATGCACAATCCAAACGATTTGCTGCATTAAACATACCAATACAATTTGGACCAATGACTCGGATCTTATTTTTAATAGCTAATGATTTTACTTGAGCTTCATAATCTGCTCTTTCGCCACCAAGTTCCTTTCCACCACCAGAAACAATTACAACATTATGAATTCCAAGTTTTGCACATTCTTCCATTATTGGAGGACACATGGACAAGTCCACACAAACAACTACCAAGTCAATTTTTCCAGGACATTTATCTAATGAAGGATAGCATTGTAGTCCAAGAATATTATCTGCCTTTGGATTAATTGGATAGACAGTGCCTTTGTAATCATGTTTTGCTAAACTATCAAGAACAGAATTTCCAATTTTTCCAGGAGTTGCAGAAGCGCCAACTAGTGCAACAGATACAGGAGTAAAGAAATGTTCCATGAATTCGGAATTTGGTTTTTCTTTTGAAATTGAATTTTTCTTTATTGTATCATTTAGTATAATTTTTGCATCTACTACAAAGTGGGATTTTGGATAAACTACTACAGGGTTAAAGTCTATACTGTTGATATAATCTGCATTTTCTACACCCAATTTTCCAATTTGAACTAACATTTTTGAAACCATGTCAAGATCAATTGGAGGACTACCTCTGAATCCTTTGAGTAGTTTTGAGCCTTTGAGTTCATTGAGCATTGATTTTGCATCAGAGGTTGTAATTGGCAACATTCTAAATGAAACATCTTTCATAACTTCAGTCATAATACCGCCTAATCCAACCATAATTACTGGACCAAATTGATGATCATTTTGTACACCTACAATTAGTTCAATACCTTTTGGAACCATCTTTTCAAGAAGGATTCCTTTTACATCAACGCCTTTCTTTTTAGAAAGCCTGCCATACATGTCTTTGAAGATCTTTTTGACTTCATCGACATTATTGATGCCAACTTTGACACCGCCTACATCTGTCTTGTGTAAAATTTGTGGTGAGACTACTTTCATTACTAATGGAAAACCTAATTTTTTTGCCTCTTTAGCTGCTTCATCAGCAGACTTTACAAGTGCATAGCCTGGAACCTTAACGCCATAAGTTTTGAGAATTGATTTTGATAATTCTTCTGTGATAACTTTATGATCGGTTTGAATTGTTTCCTCAAAAACTTTTTTCACAGAGTTCATAGTTCGATCGATGAATCAAAAACTCTGTATATTAAACTTTGGTCAAAGATGAAATGATGATTTGAAATTATTGTAAAAATTATTCATATTATTTTTAACAATTGGAATATTTTCATCAATATCAGAACGAATTTTTTGAGGATCAATGTATGGTATTTGGTGAAGTTTTTCCTGAGTCTTATCAAGCCAGAGATTAACCATTTCTGCATTTACTTCTAGGTGAAATTGCAAACCAATTGCACTACCGATTTGAAATGCTTGATTGGCATAATTTTCAGAATGAACTAATCTGATTGCTTTTTCAGGCAAATCAAAAGTGTCACCGTGCCAATGAAATACAGTAAAAGGATTTGTAAAGCCAGAAAATAATTTAGAATTATTATCAATTCTCAAATCATGATAAAAACCAATTTCTTTTTTTGGACCACTGTATACTTTACCTCCAAAAGTTTTTGCAATCAGTTGTGAGCCTAAACAGATTCCAAGTACGGGAATATTATCATCTACGGTTTTTTTAATCAGTTTTTGCTCTGCCTGCAAATAAGGTAAGTCATCATTAGCGCTTTCAGGCGCGCCTAAAATTACTACAAGAGAATAGTTTTTTTCCGGAAGTTTCTCATATTTTGCATTAACTGAATAAATTACAAATCCATCCTTGTTTAGAAGTTCACCTAGGTATCCAATCTCTTCTATTCTCGTATTTTGTATAACTAAAACTTCAGACATAAATAATTTTTAGCAAAAGTGATTAATATGTTAAAGCACTTATCACGCTGTGCTTGTAACAGAGCAAGAGATTCATGAGATAAGAAATTTTGTATTTCAACTAAATTTAATGAAAGATAGTGTTGTTATAGTAGAAGGAAAAAGAGATGCATCTGCATTAAAGAAACTAGGATTTTCAGGGCAAATAATTGAATTTCACAAGTTTGGCGGGATTGTCAATTTTGCAGATTCTGTTGCAAGATATGAAAAACTAATTATTCTTTTTGACAGAGATAGAAAAGGCAGGTATCTTACAGGAAAAACAATTCAACTTTTACAGCGTAGAACAAAAATCGATCTATCTTTTAAAAGAAAACTTGCAGTGATAACCAAAGGAAAGATAAGGTTTGTTGAACAACTAGTTTGTTACGAATCGTATCTGGTATAAGGTTATGGCCAAATACCTTTTTGGTTAAAGGCCTCGACAACTCTACCTACCGCCAAAGTCATAGTAGCTCGTCTCATGTCAATTTTGTATTTATTGGCTAACGCATATGCATCTTTGAAACCTTTGGTGATGTTACCTTCCATCTTTTTTGCAACTTCATCAAAAGTCCAATAGTAACCCATGTTATTTTGTACCCATTCCAGATATGAGATACAGACACCACCAGAGTTTGCCAAGATATCTGGAATTACTAGAATTTTCTTTTGGTAAATTATAGGATCTGCTTCAGGTAATGTTGGGCCGTTTGCAGCTTCAGCAATTATTTTACATTTGAGATTCTTTGCAATCTTTGCATTAATTTGATTCTCCAATGCTCCTGGAACCAAAATATCACATTTTGTTGTTAGTAATTCCTCAGTAGAGATTTTCTTGCTTCCAGGGAATCCAACTACTGAGCCTTTCTTTTCTTTAAATTCAATTAACTTACTAACTTTAGCTCCGTTTGGAATCAATATAGAACCTTTAGAGTCACTTACAGCAATAACTTTAGCACCCATTTTTTCTAAATATTCACCAGTAAATGTAGATGCGTTTCCAAATCCCTGCAAAACAACTTTGGCACCTTTCAAATTAAGTTTCAAAACTTTTGCAGCTTCTCTTACACAATATGCTACACCTAATCCAGTAGCAACGTTTCTTGCCAGAGAACCACCCATTGAAATTGGCTTTCCAGTAATCACACCAGGTGAGTAAACATTTCCGTTTAGTTTGCTAAATGTATCCATGATTTGAGTCATTTCTCTACCAGTGGTGTAAACATCAGGAGCTGGTATATCTTTGCCAGGTCCAATAATTTCAAATATTTTATATGCAAATCCTCTGGTGAGTCTTTCCAATTCACCATCGCTTAGTTTTTCTGTCTTTGGATTGACATAGATTCCTCCTTTGCCGCCTCCTAATGGAATGTCAACAATAGCACATTTCCAGGTCATCCAAGAAGATAACGCCATGACTTCACGTTCCATGTATTCAATTCCACCTTCAGGGTTAAAGTATCGGATTCCACCTTTGTATGGACCTCTATCATTATTATGTTGACTTCTAAAACCGGTGAACATTCTAATTTGCCCATTATCCATTCTTACCGGAATTTTTACTCTCAAAACTTTGTTTGGTATTGCTAGATATTCACGTAGACCTTTGTCCTTAATTCCAAGAACATCACATGCATCGTTGACTTGTTTTGTTGCATTTGCAAAAGGATCCAGTTTTACCAAGACGATCGATTTTTGAATATCATATTATATTAAGTTTAGTTCAAAATATTAGATCGCAAATTATGCAGTTACGAATTGATTACAGATAGACCTTTTTTTGATTCATCTTTTGATCTAGTTTATCAATTGCCATATCAAGTGCGCCAATGTTAACTTCTAAAAATGTAGATAAATGAAATATTGCACCGTATTTTTCACCGATTTTGAGGATCATGTTGTTTTTTTCCAGTACTTTCATGTGATGTTGAACAGCCTTGTAATCTAATTGAAGTTCCAATGCTAATTGATGTGTGTTGTATGATCGTTCAAGCAAGAGCATAATTATTCGTAATCTTGTAAAACCACCTCTTGTACTGGTAAACAAATAGAATAGTAATTTACTTGTCTGTTTGTCTGGTTTTCTCTGCTCTGATTGAGATTGAGATCTCAAAATTTCCTTGAATTCTAGGAGTTGGGCTCTAGTCATTTATTTTCCTTGTACATTATGAGAAAAATTTGCTTAAAACACTATTTCCAGATCTTGTCCACATCTGTTACAGATCAACGAAGGACAATTACCCTTAAATTGACTGAAGGAGAACTCGTCATATTATGATGGCATCACGCGGTTATGATATGACCCCTACAATGTATTCACCGGATGGTAGAATTTACCAAGTCGAATACGCCATTGAGACAGTAAAAAGGGGTACGTTGGCAATAGGAGTTCGCAGTAAAGAGGGAGTCATCATGGCAGTGGAGGAAAAACCACGTGCACTGCAGACTTCAAATGTAACTCAGAAAATTTTTCAAGTAGATTATCATATTGGAGTAGCAGCTGCAGGATACATTCCAGATGCTCGTGTTCAAGTAGATAGTGCCAGATTTTTTTCACAGGGAAGTAAAATGACTTATGATGAATCAGTAGAGGTTGCAACTGTTGCCAAGCATTTAGCAGATCAATCTCATCAATTCACACAATATTCAGGAGTACGCCCTAATGGAGTTGCTTTGATAATCGCAGGAGTTGATCAAAAGGGAGAATCAATCTACGTAACAGATCCTAGTGGAACTTATGTGCAGTATGCAGCAATTGCAATAGGTGCAGGTTCTGATGAGGTAAACGCATTTTTGGAAAAACATTACAATTCTGAGATGAGTTTGAGTGATGCAGCATCACTTGCTATTGCGGCAATTAATCTAAAAGCAGAGCAAAAAGAAGGGTTGAATCACATTAAAATGGCCAAAGTCACTTCAGAAAAAAAGATATTTGAAAAAGTATCAGAATCAGATTTGCAAAATTATTCTAAAAACGCATCTAAATTTACAACATCTTAAGTTGAAATTTAGATTTGAAAACTATTCAAACTAGTCTATAAAGACGATAAATATGGGATTAGGAAGTTATTGGGGCGAAGTCATAGAAGTACTTCGTGAAATCATACCAGTTTATGATAAAGTAAATTCATACATCTCACTTGGTAAGGATGTAGAGCATAGAAATAGAGGAATATCAGGTAGAGTGTTTCCAGGAAATAAAATCCTGGATGCAGGATCCGGTTTTGGAAACATGTCTAAAACTGCATTAAAGTTATGCGATGGAAAAATTTCAGTTACACTTTATGATCCTCTTGTACCAATGCTAAAAAATACAGGCACTCATTTTGAAAAAATACCGGATTTGATAAATGGTGTTTTTGAACACATTCCATTTAAGAATGAAGAATTTGATGCTGTTTTGTGCGGATATTCCCTTAGAGATGCCATAAATTTGAGAATTGCAATTTCAGAGATTCACAGAGTATTAAAAAATAATGGAAGATTTGTGATTGTCGATTTAGGAAAACCAGATGAGGCAATAATCAGATTGGGGGTATCATTTTACCTCAGATTTATTCTTCCAGTACTGGCATTAATTGCAGGAGGAAGACTAGGTTTGAAATTCGGCACTCTTTATGGCACATACAAAAGATGGCCACAAAATAAAAAGTTGGAAAAATTATTACTGGAAAAATTTTCCAAAGTAGAATTTGAGAAAGATCTTATGGGCGGAGCGATAATGATTGCAGCATACAAATGAACAAAGTACTGGTACTTGTAAATATCACCGGTTTAATCATAGGTATTTCTTATGGACTACATGGTCCAATACTACCAATATTTGCAAAAAACATAATCGGGGCATCGTATTCTGAACTAGGCTTTATCGGACTAGCAAATTTTATTCCCTACATGTTCATTCCAATATTTGTAGGGGTTCTTCTTGACAAATTCAATAATGGATATCTTCTAGCAATAGGTACAACAATTAATTCAGCATCAATCTATCTTCTTTCAGTAGCACAATCGGTCCCAGAGATAATGGGATTTAGAATAATGACTGGAATAGCTCACGCGTTTTTCTGGCCACCGTGTCAATCTATTATTTCCAATGAAAGTAATGAACAGACTAGAGTCAAAAATATCTCGTGGTTTACAATGTTTTTTGTAATGGGATTTATGATCGGCCCATTATTAGGAACAGTATTTCTTGAAGGATTGGATATTACGTATAGAATTCTATTTCAGATAACTTCGTTTATTTTGG
>JBKKCM010000024.1:0-27752 GCA_046712755.1 Nitrosarchaeum sp.
AACCAGAATAGAAGCAAATAGATCGATTAATTCTAACTCTAAAAAAAGAACTGGTCACTATGAACTTTTAATAAAAAATTATTAAAGCTCCGAACGGGATCTGAACCCGCGACCTTTACCTTACCAAGGTAACGCTCTACCAGGCTGAGCTATCGAAGCACAAATTTTAGCAATTTAAAATCCTTATAATTCTTGATTATGACTCCAAAATCTCTAAACTGTTAAATTTCACACAAATTTCTACACTTTTGGAGGAGTAATCAAGCCTGGCCAAAGTAAGCACATAGTGCTTTTGGACATGCAGGACTTAAGATCATAAAAATGGGTGATCCTGTCTCTCAGGAGTTCGTGGGTTCAAATCCCACCTCCTCCACTGCTCTTTATTTTGGATGTTTTATTCCCCTAGAATTCAAAATTTCGTACACATCAGGAAGTGAAAATACAAATCCGATGTGAACACAATCTTTTTCTTCACATAGCTGACAGAACAATTCTCCTTTTTGTACTGCAACTTCTGCAATTCTGTTTTTGATATTATCTTTTAGAATAACACGATCATCATCGACGGAAATTTTTTCAATCTTTGGAGCATATCTTGCAAAAGTCTTGTCCTTTTGCATCATCTCTTCTAGCATGTAAGTTACATAACCTGAAAAACTATTGACACCTTTCATTGCAAGGCTATCTTTGTTTTTTTGATACACATCTTGGAATTTATCATAAACAGTTTCTGCAACAGTTATTGATTTGAATCCAGCTTTTGGCAATTTACTTTCCCTTACCGTACAATAAAGTACCGAAGTATATAAGATTTTATTTTGTGGACACTGTTACCTTGGCGATTGATTCTTTAGCCTGTTGCCCATCGGTTGATTTGGCTTACCGAGGAAAATAAAACATGATTGCAACCCCAACCAAAACAATAATTGAACCTATTATCTCAAACCTATCTGGTTTTTTCTTGTCTACCACATATCCCCAAATTATCGATGATACAACAAAAATTCCACCATAGGTAGCATATACCTTACCAAAATCAGCAGGTTGTAACGTCATTATCATTCCATATGAAAACAAAATCAATCCACCAATAACCCCGAATATTTTCCCTTTATGATCACGTAGTAATTTCCAAACCAAATAACCTCCACCAATTTCTAATAGTGACGCAAAAAAGAACAGTCCTAAAGTAGAAAAAATTACTTCGATCAAATCTTTTCACCTTTTCTTGGATAGTAGAAAATTATCAAAACTCCAATTACTGTAATTATAGTTCCGATAATATCATAACTGTCTGGCATTATTCCATCAACTAACCACCCCCAAAAAACAGACATTACAATAAAGACGCCTCCATACGCCGCATATACTCTATGAAAATGTGCTTTTTGAAATGTTGGAACTATGCCATAAAGAAACAATACAAAACCGCCTACTGCTCCAACTACAAAACTAAAATCCGCACGTAACCATAACCAAACCAAATAACCTCCTCCAATTTCACAAAGACCCGCTAAAACAAATAACAAAATAGAGAATATGATATTTTTTGAACTCATTACAAGTTAGAAAAAGAATATGATTACTTTAATGATTGTGGCAAGTTTGTAAGTAAACTCAAAAACTTTCATTAATTTTTCTTTGCGTTTTGAATTACTGTAATCCATTTGTTATCACCCTTGATTTCAATCCCACATACTTCTGCAGGGGTTTTACCCTCAAGTGCCATATGAGGTCTAAAGTAATTGTGGTATAGTTGATAACCATCAAAGATTGGAGAGTCTTTCTTTTTTACACCTCTAACAATTTTCTCCCTGTCCCTAAACTCTCCGTTTAGTCTCTCCATTTTGTTGTTGTTTCTGTCTCCATGAAGTGAGATGTGCCTTACATGGATTGGGCTACCTTTCTTTACTGCACCATATTCCTTTTTGAAAGCGTCATTGTATGCTGATAATCCATTCTGTTGATCAATCTCGGCTTAATTCTTCAGTATGACTAGGATCGTGTTCAGTTGCTTCTTTTACTCTTTTTTCAATCGATGTAATATGAGAATCCCTACAACTATTACTACAAAATTTTTCATTATTTCCCTCAAATGATTTTCCACAATGTAGGCAGACTAGTAACATTTCATCTACTGTTTAAAATTGATCAGTTAAAAACCACATGTGTATTTAATATACAACAAAGTGAATAATTTCAAAATATTTCCATATTTGGATATATCAAATCAGATAATCAATAAACATCAGTGTTATCTTGAAGCCTAACCTAGTTAGTTTCTTTAGTTTTTCTTTGCATCTTGAATTACTGTATCCATTTGTTGTCTCCCTTGATTTCAATCCCGCATTTTTCAGCAACCCTGTTTTCCATGCCGTTTCATCTGTGGAAATTAGTCTTTATACAATACCTCAACTCTGGAGCAATATGGGTAGAGGATATCAATCTGTAGAAATAAGACAGAAACTGATTGATGTACTTGAAGACACCAAAACAGGAATGTCAGGAGTTGAAATTTCTGAAAAACTTGGTGTTAATAGAACAACCATGACCAAATACCTCAAAGTATTTGCTGCAGAAGGATTTCTCAGACAAAAAAATATTGGAAATATCACATTATGGTTTTTAGAACCAGGACAAGAGGCATATTCTTTTCCTGCTGATTACTTTAAAGTTGCACCACAATATTTTGAAAATCTAGTAAAAGGAAATGAAACTCTAGTCTATTCATTGATCAAAAATTGTCTTAATTCTGGGGCATCAGTACACAAACTTGTTACTGAAGTGATACTCCCTTCGATAGACTCAATTCAAAGACTATACGATGATGGCAAAATTGGAAATTCTGAGGAAAAATTATTACGAAATATCATATCTAAATCACTTCAAATTTTTAATCAAATAACAATAGATTCAAACCCAAAAAAGAATATAATTGTGATTTCAGCTGATGCTCAAAGTAGCTTGTTATCTGAAGCAGCTTCTGCATCTTTACATTCGGATGGATGGCAGGTTTTCCATCTAGGTGATATGTCATCTGCAATTAATGTATTATTTGATCTTGATTTACAAAAATTAATTGGAAAAATTTGGAAACAAAAATCCGGCGTAATGATTATCCTAGTTTTTTCAAATGCTGAAGAAGGGCTCAACTTTTTTGCAGAGTCTATAAACTCAATTAAGGAAAAACTGGGAAAACGAATACGTTTAGCATTATGCGGGAAAGTTGGAAAAAAGACAAAAATTGATTCAGACTTGATATCTGAAAAATTTGAAGATGTTATTCAATGGTCTGAAACCGTCTCTGAAAGTTCAAAGTAATTAAAATGGGCCCGATGTGATTCGAACACATGACCTTTCGATTATCAGTCGAACGCTCCAGCCAAGCTGAGCTACGAGCCCACAGCTAAACCCTCTTGACAGGACTCATTTAAGTTTAATTTTCTTTCCACTTAATTGAACATCCAATTGATGGGTCAAAATCTTTTTCAATTTTTTCTCCAGACAGTAATTTTTTTATGTTGTTAATCATTGTCTTTTCTGTAGCTATATCATCTGGTTTCATGGCATTGTCTATTCTTCCATGAAATACTAGTTGTTTATTGTTATTGAACAAGAAAGGATCTGGAGTACATATTGCACCATATCTTTTTGCAATTTCCTGAGTATCATCAACCAAATAACTAAATTTGAATCCCTTCTCTTTTGCTGTTTTTTTCATATTTTCAAAACTATCTTCTGGGTAATCTTTAGAGTCATTACTGTTAATTCCTATTATTGCTATTTTATCGCCAAATTTTTCATATAGCTCATTGAAAGCTTCTGCTTTTGCCTTGACATATGGGCAGTGGTTGCAAATAAAAATAACTAGAATTCCTTGATAATTACTGTAATCATTTAGCGTATGTTTTTTATCATCAATCCCTAAGAGTTGAAAATCTGGTGCAATATCTCCTGTTTTTAATTTAATTTGTGATTCTAGAAGTACCATAAGCGATAATTTTTTTATGCAAATAAAATTCTTGCCAAGAAGACAACAATTAAAATCCACAGATTATTTCTTCTTGATGTGGGCTGGTAGTATAGCCTGGTAGTATACCCGCCTTGCACGCGGGGGGTCATGGGTTCAAATCCCGTCCAGTCCACTTACATTATACTAGATCAATTCTGAATTTCAGATATCTGGATGGATTTAAATAGTATAAGTTTCGGTTTTAATCTATGACAAGCGCAGCTGATGCATGGCCGGTATGGATTCCACTCATTGTTGGATTGGCACCAGGTTTAGTTTACTGGTTGGCAATAACAGCAATGAAGAAAAGACGATAAAATTTACATTTTTTTAACTTCTTTTTATTATTGATAATCTAGTGCTAACTAGGTTAAACGTTGTTACCTTTCTTGTTCACTATATCGCATGTTGCACAAAATTAGTCTCTAATCAATAAAATTCACATGGAGAAAATTATTCTCAGTGTATTTTTGATTTTAATTCTATTTCCAATTTCCTCTGGATTTTCTGCAGAGTATTATGATAATTCGCCTACTTTATCGGCAGTTCTTACAAGTGATTCTCCATTTGTTTACAAAGATGATGAGGGATATACTGTGGTTGTAGGTGCCGTTGAAAATACTAGTAACCTTACTTCAATTACAGATATACATTTACATGTAAATTTTTATGATGATGTTAGTGATAATCCTCTAGAAATTATTGAAGGTAAAACTATCTTGGAAGTTCTTCCTCCACTTGGAAAATCTCCTTACATGATAAGATCAAATTCTTCAAATCCTGACATAACTCAAGTATCTGTTTCTCTTGATGGATTCAATTCATCTCCTTCAAAATCAAAGCAACTATCTGTAGAATTAAGTGATATTATTTTAGATGACACTCTTCACTTTACAGGAGTATTAAAAAATGGTGCCGCTCCAATCAATAACACAAATGTCTATCTTGCTTTCTATGATAATTTTGATCCTCCTAGAATAGTAGGTGTATCTACTATCCCAATTGGCGTTGTTCAATCAAATGAATCAATAAATTTTAGCTTCAATGAAAAAATTCAAACAAGTCATGTAGGATTTCCTGTAGGGTTTATTTTATTTTCTGAATCTGATGTATTTTATTCCGATTCTGTTGATGTAAAAATTCCTGAATCATACATAACGACAAGATTAGTTACCATCTCTAATGTATCTGTCCTTGATTCTCAAGGAAAAGCACTTTCAGAAATTAAAGTAGATTCAACAGTAAAAATCCAAAGTGAATCTTGGATTCAATTTTCAGCAGATCAAAAATCCAATGAAACTCCATATAGTTACTATGTTCAAATTAAACAATCTGGTAAAACCCCATTTGTAGAATTTATAGGAAAATATGATGGACGCTATATCGGAGCTGGTATTCAATTTCAATCCATAGACTGGATTCCTGAAAACGATGGTTTGTTTTTTATTGAAACGTTTGTTTGGGATAGAAACAATATTCCAATAGCTAATCAAGGACCTATAGTATTAGTAGTTGTAAAATAGTATCTTTATCTTCCTATATTTCTATTTGATAGTATGCCTGAATTTGCTCTTGTTGCAATGGGAGGAACTTTCGATATTATCCATAAAGGCCATCTTACATTACTTTCAAACGCATTTTCCATTTCATCCAAAATAATCATTGGATTAACAAGTGATGAATTAGCAGAAAAAAGAGGAAAAAAAATTCTGAATAACTATGAAAAAAGACTTGCAACATTAACGAATACTATTAAAACAAATTTTCCAAATCATACATTTGAAATTAGTAAACTAGACAATGATTTTGGTCCTGCTGTTTTAGAAGAAAATGTACAGGCTCTAGTCGTAAGCTATGAGACTGGTAATCAAGGAGAAATTTTAAATCAACTTCGTGCAGAAAAAAATCTATCTCCAGTTAAAATAGTCATAGTCCCAATGGTTCTAGCCCAAGATGGTAATAGAATTTCTACCACTAGAATAAAAAATTCAGAAATAGACGTACAAGGTAACTTATCATCAATTGACTAGAAGATTACCTATGTTTGAGTAATCGTAATAAAACAATATTTTTGGATTGAGCATCGTGGCAATCATAAATCATATGATGAAAAAACTTGATGCTGATGTTTCGACCCTAAAAAAGGGGTTACATCCTGAAAATCTTTCCTATTGGTATGATAAAATTATCAAAGAAACAATTGACATGGCTCCACCATGGCTGCAAGACAAGATCAAAGTTAAACAAGATCCTATTCTTACTATGAAATTCAATCTTGATATCTCAAAACGAGCTGTTCGTTACTTTATGATAGCAGTTGATAATAATTTAGATGATATGCCATATTCTACAAAACTCTATTTTCTTAAAGTTCAGGAAATAATGGGAACTGAAATGGATAAATCCCTAGTTTAATTTACAAATTTTTAATTCAGGCACAAATTCAAGCTCTAACTATCTATAGCCAATAGTATTGAATCTGTATAAGAAAAATGGATCTATACAAAGCAAAATATTCTGACAAAAAATTTGATAGACATTCAAAATCTAAGCAAATTCCAAGCAGAAATTCTAGAGACAATGAACCTCTACGATCTTACAGAAATTCCAGAGATGAAAGACCGTCACGAGATAGATATTCCAGAGATGAAAGACCATCACGAGATAGATATTCCAGAGATGAAAGACCATCACGAGATAGATATTCCAGAGATGAAAGAAAACCAGAAATGCATACTGTGACCTGTGGTGATTGTGGAGATGAATGTCAAATACCATTTGAACCAAAATTTAACAGACCTGTCTATTGCAGTGAGTGCTTTCAAAAACATAAACCACAAGAATCTGGAGATAGATATTCCAGAGATGAAAGACCATCACGAGATAGATATTCCAGAGATGAAAGAGGTTCAAGATCTAGCCAAGATGATTTTAGAACAAGTAAATTTAAAAGTGAAAAATTCCTAAAAAAGACAGAGAATTTCTATTCTAATGGTTCTGAAAAATTCTATTCCTCTCTAAAAGAAAAATTATTTGAAATTCTTGGAGGTAAAATCTGTTCTAGTTGTGGATTTAAAGATGAAAGAGCTTTAGGCTTTAATCATATCAACGATGAAGATGCATTTGATAGTATACGAAGAGGGGGGTTTGCGTCTTCATGGGGTAAATATATCTCTGAACCAGAATTGGCTAGGAAAGATTTGAGAGTTCTTTGTTTAAACTGCAATGAGATTAAACAACCACAAGTCAAAACTACACCCAAAAACTCAAAAATTTCGAATAAAAAAAGCAGATACTTTCCTAGATAAACTCTTCAAAATAATTGAGAATTAACACTTTAATTATAATAATTTAATTTTAAAACTATGGATAATGACTCTAAAGCATTAGGGATTAGTCTTATTGTAATGGTTGGAATTGCTGCAATCTATATGATATTTTCAGGTTAATTTCACGCCTTTACAATCTCTACATCTTGTCCAAAAATCATAGTGGATACTATCTTGTGTTCTTTATCGATTACTGATTGAATAAAATCTGCAAACACTTCTACATGTGTTTCATCTTTTAGAACAATACTGTGAGCTGATTTGTCTTTTAATGCAACAACTAATTCATTACCAACTATGTTTAAAATTGCTGTAATGAAAGTCTCATTTGCATCTTTGATAAAAAGTAGACTAGCTAGCTTTTGAGCCTCATATTTATCATCACAACTAACTCTGATTTTCATTTATTCTCAAAAAGAAATTGATTTATCTGATCTTTTGCTTTTTCTCTTTTTACCTGATGAACTGCAAGAAATTCATTTATCTTTTCAATTAAAATTGCTTTTAATTCACCAGTCAACATCTTTCCTGATTTATAATCATCATGAATTGATTTCAATTTATTATCATCGGGTTCAAAAAATATTCTAAGATACTGATAAGATACATCGATATCTGGATTTCCACCAAGTTTTCTATGTTGTTCAATATCTGATTGACCGCCAGAAAATGCATGTTTGTTGATTTTTTTCTTAACTGTATTTGGAGAATCAGTTGTGTAGATAGTTTCATTCTCATCTGAAGCTGACATTTTTCCTCCAGGTCCAGATAATCCCGGAATCATAATATTATGAATTAAAGCTGGTTTTGGTTTTCCAATCTTGGGAGCAATATCTCTCGTTAATCTAAAATGAGGATCTTGATCAACTCCTAAAGGAATCAAAACTGGTTTATCTTCAATAAAGCAAGGTGCAGATTGCAATGATGTATAAAATATCATTCCAATATTTGTTTCATTTGTAAATCCAAACACTGCCTTTGTATTTGAAAAATTAATTTTTTTTGCTACTTGTGCTGCAATTGGATATAGAGTTTGAATATTTTTTGTATTGATAATTATTTTTGTGTTATTTGGTTTAAAACCTAATGCAATAAAATCAAGTGCATTTTCATATGCAAATTTACTTGTATCTTCTAAAGTAAGATTCTGTTTTGAATAAAATTTTTCATCATCTGTAAGTTGAAAATACATATTTACGCCAAATTTGTCTTGAAGCCATTTTGAAAATATCCATGGAACTAAATGGCCAATATGTGTATGGCCTGATGGTCCTCTACCTGTATACAGGAAAAATTTTTTACCTTTTTCATAATCATCTAAAATTCTATTCATTTCTCTATGGGAAAAGAAAATTCCTCGTCTTAACATAAAATGGTCTTCACCTGTGATTTTTTTGATTCTCTTTAGGATTTCAGACGAAATTTTTTCGGTTCCAAATTTTTTGATTAATTTGTCATAATCTATATCCCCTTCAACATGCCAAGGAGTCACAATAAAGTCATCAGCTGACATTCATTTTGACTTAGGTTAAGGTTTAAAAAGTCTTTTTCAGTCTTTCTGCTGTTGTCACAAGTCTTTCATGAAATTGAAAAAAAAATCATTATCTCATTGCAAAACAATCCAAAACAAACTCCTGAAAACCTTGAAAAATCTACTAATCTATCCCCTGATCAAATTCGAAGAGGAATAGAGTGGCTTAAACTAAAAGAATTAGCTATTGTGAATGAATCTCAAACCATTAACATATGTCTTGGGAAAAATGGATTGGAATCTTTTCACAAAGGATTACCTGAAAGGAGATTGCTTAATTTACTAAAAAATGAATCAAAAAAATTACAAGATCTCCAAAACGAACTTGGTTCTGTTTTTGGTCCTGCTATGGGCTTGGCAAGAAAAAATAATTGGGTCGATACATCTGAAGATAAAATTTTTCTAAAAAATTATCCTTCTGAACTTCCTGGAGAAAAGACTCTAAAACAAATTCGAGAAAATAAAATATCTAAAAGTGAAATTGACATAGATGATTTATCTGGTCTTTTGAAAAGACCTGATTTTATAGTCGAGGATATAATTAAGACAAAAGAAGTATCATTAACAGAAAATGCCAAATCAATTGAAATAACTACTAGTTCATCAAGCGCAATTAATGTTGAATCCAAAGTACCGGATGTATTTGTTGCCAGAACTCATCCTCTTAAAGATACAATTGATGAAATCCGTGAAATCTTTGTTACATTAGGTTTTACAGAAATTATTGGCAGTATGGCTCAACCTAGTTTTTGGAATTTTGATGCATTGTTTACTCCACAAGATCATCCTGCAAGAGAATTGCAAGACACCTTTTATCTTGATGGATTATCTGCAAAAAAAATTGGAACTTCGGAGCAAATTAGAAGAATTTCTGAATCTCACAAAAAAAGTTGGCGATATTACTGGGACATTAACGAGGCAAGAAAAATGGTTCTTCGAACACATACAACATGTGTGACCATCAAACATCTTGCAGAAAATAAACTTGATGAGGCTAGAGTGTTCTCACTTGGACGTGTATTTAGAAATGAAAAAGTAAGTTACAAACATCTTGTGGAATTTAATCAGATTGAAGGTGTTGTAGTTGGAAAAAATGCAACACTGCGTGATTTAATGGGAATACAACGAGAATTTTATAGGAGAATTGGAATCACAAAAATAAAATTTTGGCCAACATTTTTCCCTTATACAGAACCGTCTCTTCAAACAATGGTGTATAATGATAGATTAGAAAAATGGGTAGAGCTATTTGGTATGGGAATTTTTAGACCAGAAGTAACAAAACCACTTGGAATAACTAAACCTGTTCTAGCTTGGGGTGGAGGTATTGAAAGAATTGCAATGCTAAAGTATGGATTAGATGATGTTAGAGAATTTTACAACAATAATTTGAGCTGGTTGAGGAGTGTAACAAAATGCCAGTAGTTGAATTATCTTATTCTAGACTTCAAAAATTACTTGGAAAAGTTTCAAAAAAACAAATTTCCGATTCGCTTCCTTTTCTTGGGTTGGATATTGAATCTGAAGACAAAGATCTAGTTAGAGTGGAGTATAGTCCCAATAGACCTGATTACTCTACTGATTTAGGAATTGCACTTGGTTTACAGGGTTTGTTTGGAATTAAAACTGGAGCCATAAAATTAAACATCAAAAAATCAAATGATTATGTAATTCATGTAGAACCATCTGTCACTAAAATCAGACCATTTGTAACTGGAATTATTGCAAAAAATGGTAAAATTGATGATACTATAATCAAACAACTAATGGCAATGCAAGAAGATCTTCATTTTGGAATTGGAAGAAAGAGAAAAAAATCTTCTATTGGAATTCATGATTTAGATAAAATCTCTTTTCCGCTGAGATATACTACTACTAAAAGAGATCACAGATTTGTTCCATTAAACTCTGATAAGGAATTCACAATATCTGAGATTCTTGATAATACTGATGTGGGCCAAGATTATGGAGCAATTCTTGGAAATTCCTCTCAAGTTCCGCTTATTTTAGATTCAAAAAAACAAACTGTATCTTTTCCACCAATAATTAATGCAGCAGTAACGACTGTTACAACAAAAACAAAAAACCTCTTTGTTGAAGTTACTGGGATTAACAAAGATGATGCAGAAGACATGCTTTCTGTTGTTGCAACCATACTTCAAACTGCTGGATTTACTCTAGTGTCCACAAAAATTTCTGGTGCTAAAAACACTTCACCAAAATTAGAACCAAAAAATATATTGATTAATTCAGTTCTAATCAATCAAATGCTTGGATTGAATCTTACCAATTCTCAAATTATTTCTTCTCTTAAAAAGTCAAGATTGGATGCTACTTTAAAAGGAAAAAATATTGTTTGCAGTATTCCTTCATATCGCTTTGATATATTTGGTCCAATGGATTTAGTTGAAGAAGTTACACTAGGTTATGGAATACAAAATTTAGAGCCTATTTTATCTCCGTCTCAAACTTTAGGACAAACAAATCCAATATCGATAAAACTAAAATCACTTAGTCTGATAATGATTGGACTTGGATATACTGAAGCACTCAATTCAAGCTTGACAAGTAAAAGAGTTCTCTATGAGATGACAAACAGAGAACCAATGAATATGATCTCAGTATTGGACTCAAAAAGTCAAGAACATACAATTTTGCGAGATTCTATTCTTCCAGGATTATTGGAAAATCTCTCTAGAAATATTCACACATCTTATCCTCAGAAACTATTTGAGACAGGAACTATTTTTTCTCAAGGAAATCCAGTTGATGAAACAACTAGTTTTACAGGAATCAGTGCACATCAGGATGCAACTTTTACTGAAATTAAATCTATTTTACAATCTGCGTTAAAAACTGGATTTGATCTAGACATTGAAACAAAAACCTTTTCACATCCAATTTTTGAGGAAGGAAGAACAGCTTCAATTTCAGTACACGGTAGGACAATTGGAATTATGGGAGAAATTAATTCAAAAACAATTGAAAACTACAAGATACGTGTTCCTGTAGTGGGATTTGAGATTTCTCTTTCCGGATTAATATTTGATTGAGTTTTTTGATGATTTTGTATTGAGCATCTCTATTTGTATTTCTATATTCTCTAGTTCTCTTTTCTAATTATGCCAATGATATTAACCCCTTTAGAATTTGTGCTTAGTAACTCTGATTCTTTGAGATGTTATAGTTCAATGGTTTTTAGCATAGCTAAATCTATACTTAAACGCCCAAGAGCAGGCACACAGACGGATTAGGATGACGCTGATCGTATTGATACCAATGATTTCTAATTCACCCAGGTGTGCTACAAGATGGGCAACCCCGGTTAGAAAACCCAAGGAGGTTTAGGCTAAAATTACCAATGATCTTGCGCGAGTCAGAACCGGGGAACATTTACAAATTTTCAAAAACATAAAACATCCCACAATGATATGAACTATGAAAATGGTGAAGTATTGGTTAGCCAAACAAGAACCAGATGGACCTAGAGGATACAATTTTGAAACTCTAAAAAAAGATAAAAAAACAGTTTGGGATGGAGTTCATAATAATCTAGCACTAAAACATATGCGAGAAATGAAAGATGGCGATCTTGTTTTATTTTATCACACTGGTGTTGAGAAGCAAGCAGTTGGTATTATGGAAATAGTTTCAGACCCATATCCTAATACAAAAGAAGACAATAAACGATTCATTGTAGTTGATGTCAAATATAAAAAATCATTAAAACGACCAGTAACTTTAGATGAGATAAAAAAACAGAAAAAATTTCAAAATTGGGAACTTATTCGTATTTCTAGATTATCTGTAATGCCCGTTCCAAAGCATATTTGGGATACTATTATTGATATTTCTCAAAACTAATTCAGCATAATCGGTTTATTGATATAGTCGATTCATTTAATGAGTACATGGCAACAGCTTATGTTTTAATAAACTGTGAACTAGGTTCCGAAGAGTCTATCATACAGCAACTTAAGGGTCTAGATGGTGTGAAGGAAGTTCATGGTACTTTCGGAGCATATGATATCTTGGCCAAGATTGAGTCTGATACTGTTGAAAAACTTAGAGAAACAATTACTTGGAAAATCAGAAAAATTGAGAAGATTCGATCTACACTAACCCTCATGGGTATAGAAGGTCAATCATAAACACTCTTTTTTCTTATCATGATTTTACATTTTATTTTTGTTGTAAAAGAAGAGGATCGTGAAAAACGTAAACTAGAATTTGACTATATAAAACAAATGGCAAATTTTTACAAAGTTTGGATCAAAGAAAAATTTGGTAGAGACTTTGAAATTCAATGTGATGAATTAATTACAAAACCAAGAAGTCTATTTCAAAAATTAGATACACATACACTCATTAAAGATCATGAGCAAAGAGGAACCCAAATTTATCATTTCTATCTTTGTCATTTTAAACCGCTTTGGACTGACTGTACATGTGAAGGATACCATGCTGAAAACTTTGGTATGGTTTGGTGGCAACTCCCACATGATCCTTCTGACACATTGTTTCTTGCAGAAAAAAACTGCACTACTGTTTCTCATGTATTAACACATGAGCTTTTACGAGCATCAGGACACAAAAAATTCATCGAAGATGTTCATGAGGTTTGGACCAAACATTTCTACGATCAATTACATTTTGAACAATATGGAGTAAACTTTGAAAAAACGGAAGGAAAACCAATGTTTCTTACAATCAACACATCTAACTTAAAACAAAATAAATTTCCTGTAGATTAAATTTAACACTTTGTTACTGAATAAATATTATTTTCAAAATTTGCAGTCTTGAAATCAAGCTTATTTTCAGTATCATGTGTTCTAGATTTGCTCAAGTTTTCAAGCTCAACTAAAGCATCGCCTCTAAATCCTACTGAAGAACCATAAATTGCATCACTTAACATAGTTCCATGATCTCCTTTCTTAATGTCATCTACCATCTCATAGAATCGTATGGTTTCTTTTTTGTTTACAGGGTTTCCAGTTGCTTTGTTATGTGCAACTGCAATGTACATTCCATTGTTTTTAACAGCGACAGGAATTTTATGATTTGTTCCACTGGCTCCTGGAATTGCTTCATTTACTAAAACTTCACATTTATGATACATGCTAGAAACATATGCATAGAATCTATATTGTGCATATTTCCCTGCGCTATCTTCTTCACATCCGACAAATACTTTATGTAAAAGTTCTAATGCCTCATCATTCATACTCTGTAATCTATCGTCTATTCGTCCTCTTTCTAGAAGTTCTGATTTACATTCTTTTGAAATTAATACTAAAATGAAATCTGGTAAATTATAATTTTTTAGAGCAGCAACATATGCACCTGCTTGTGACATTCCAAATTTTGGAAAACCCTTATTGACCATCTAAATACCTCAATTTAGAATATTTGTAACTCCCCAACAATCAATTATAAAGCTGCTTTTGGTTTATAATTGTTCAGAAATTAACACGCCTATCATAATGTTTATTGCAATTTTTGAATTGCAAATATTAAATTCCGGTTAAATTAACTGAATGATGTGGAAATAGATACTACTCCAGAATT
This sequence comes from Nitrosarchaeum sp., assembly GCA_046712755.1. Lineage (GTDB taxonomy): Archaea > Thermoproteota > Nitrososphaeria > Nitrososphaerales > Nitrosopumilaceae > Nitrosarchaeum. The sequence goes on from JBKKCM010000024.1 coordinate 14,444, forward strand.
AGTAACCCATGTTTACAAAAAATTACAAGAAAATATTCAAAAATACCGAAAAGTAATTGGAAGACCATTAACACTCACTGAAAAAATACTTGCTGGACATTTTGATCAAGTCTGTGACAAAAATCTTGATGTAGGTAAAAACTATGTCTTTCTTATTCCTGATAGAGTAGCATTACAGGATGTAACTGGACAAATGGTGATGTTACAATTTATGCAAGCAGAACTTAAACAAACAACTTTACCAACAACTGTCCATTGTGATCATCTGATACGAGCACAAGTAGAAGGTGATACAGACATGAAAATTGCCCTTGATGAGAATAGTGAAGTTTTCAAGTTTCTGCAATCTGCTGCTGGTAAATATGGATGTGGTTTTTGGAAACCCGGTGCAGGAATCATCCATCAAGTTGTTCTTGAAAATTATGCATTTCCAGGCGGATTGATGATTGGCACTGATTCGCATACTCCCAATGCAGGTGGCTTGGGAATGATTGCCGTTGGAGTAGGTGGATTAGACGCAGCAGAAACTATGGCTGGAATACCCTGGGAATTACTTTATCCTAAAAGAATTGGTGTACAATTAACTGGGGAGCTAAACGGATGGACTGCACCAAAAGATATCATACTCAAAGTAGCTGAAGAACTGACAGTTTCAGGAGGAACAAATTCTATTATTGAATACTTTGGACCTGGAACAAATACTATTAGTTGTACTGGGAAAGCTACTATTACTAACATGGGTGCAGAAGTAGGTGCAACATGTTCTATATTTCCATATGATCAAAGAATGGAAACATATCTAAAATCTACAAACAGAGAAAAAATTGCTGAACTTGCAAATCATAACAAAGAATTGCTTGTAGCAGATCCTGAAATAGAATCTAATCCAGAAAAATTCTTTGATAAAATTATTAAAATTAATCTTTCAACATTAGAACCTCATATTGCTGGCCCTCACACACCTGATCTTGCAAGACCGATATCTGATTTAGCTGACGATGTAAAAACTAATCAATACATTGATTTGATATCGGTTGCACTGATTGGAAGTTGTACAAATTCATCTTATGAAGATATGTCAAGAGCAGCAAGTTTAGCTGAACAAGCAAAATTAAAAGGCATTAAATCAAAAATTCCTTTACTAATCACACCTGGTTCAGAACAGATCCGAAGTACTATTGAAAGAGATGGACAAATGCATTCACTAAAAGAGATTGGAGCTACGGTATTAGCAAATGCATGTGGTCCATGTATTGGTCAGTGGAAAAGACCTGAATTAGAAAATGACGAAAAAAATACAATTGTAACTAGTTTTAATCGAAATTTTCCAGGTCGTAATGACGGTCACAGAAACACTCTGAATTTTATTGGTAGTCCTGAAATGATCATTGCACTTGCTTTGGGAGGTAGACTTTCGTTTAATCCTCTAAAAGATGAGTTGACTGCATCAGATGGAACAAAATTCAAACTTGAACCACCAAAATCTGCACCCGAAGTACCAAAAAATGGATTTATGATACCTAAAGGAATTTTTGTTTCACCTCCTGAAAATTCAAGCAATATTGAAGTGATAATTGATCCTAATAGTAAAAGACTACAACGTTTAGAACCATTTTCTATATGGAATGGAAAAGACTTTGAAGATATTCCAATAATGGTTAAAGCAAAAGGAAAATGCACTACAGATCATATCTCTCCTGCAGGTGCTTGGTTATCCCTTCGAGGCCATATTGATAACCTCAGTGATAATATGCTCTTGGGTGCTGTTAATGCATTTAATGATGAAATTGGTAAAGGAAAGAATCTCTCAAACGATCAACTTGAATCTTTTTCAAAAATTGCAAGACAGTATAAAGAAAAAGGAATGAGATGGGTAATCATAGGTGATAATAATTATGGTGAGGGAAGCAGTAGAGAACATGCTGCAATGACTCCTAGATATTTGGGATGTGCAGCTGTTATTACAAAAAGTCTTGCCAGAATACATGAAACAAACCTGAAAAAACAAGGAATCCTAGCATTGACTTTTAGTAATCCAGATGATTACAATAAGATCCAAGAAGATGATAGAATTAGTCTCATTGAATTGAATAATCTAGAACCACAAAAACCAGTTAGGTGTATCATTAAACACAAAGATGGAACAAAAGATGAAATTTCTCTTAACCATTCTTATAATAAATCTCAAATAGAGTGGTTCAAAGCTGGTTCTGCACTAAATGTTTTAAGAAAAAAATAATATTCTAACGTGGGGCCGACCGGAATCGAACCGGCGACCTACGGGTCACTACAGCTCCAAACTTACATCATCCGTGAGTCAGTTTAGCTTAGTTTACCTTTGGAGCCCTTAGCGGTGATCTATCGTATACACTGTCGCCCTACCAGGCTAGGCTACGACCCCACGAACAAGAATGAATCGGACTAGAATTTTAAGTTATTTTAACCAAGATTTATTTGCGATTAACCTTGATCTACAACCGTTAAGGTAAATCATGGTCAAACCAATTATTTTAGTAATAGCAGCAATTCCTGCTATCATTGCAATTTTAATTGCTATTCCGTTAATCACAAAATCAGACATTCCGTATTCTGCAGCTAATCCAAATGATGTAGTTGAAATTGAATACACAAAACATCAATTGAAAAAAATATCTTTTGGTGTAACAGAAAGAATCGGAGCGCAAAAAACTGAAATCCTATTAATACAAAATAATGGAGAAATAAAATATACTGTGACTGAAAATGGTTATCCAAAACCAGATGTTAAATCAAATCTAGATGATCAAACACTTCGTAAGTTAAAAGCCTTGATTAAAGAAACTGGATTTATTTCAATTCCTTCTGAATCATTTCCGATACGTGATAATGTAACTGATTTTCAAAAATCAAATATCAAAATTACTCTAAATGGAAGAATTAATCAAATTAGCTGGCCAGAACAAAATGCAACCGATAAATTCATACCTCCAATAATTTCTATGGTGGAATCTCAACTTGATAAAATTGCAGAACAAATTAGTGAATAGATACAAATAGGCTCTGATAAAACTCTAAATATGCTTCCACTTTCGGGCGAAAGAACTGATGCAAAAGGAATAATTAAAGACAAATCTGACTCTGGTAATATTTTACGTGGAACATCTACTTTGAAACGTGGTTTTGCTCATATGCTAAAAAATGGTGTAATAATGGATGTTACTACAGTAGAACAAGCTCAAATTGCAGAAGATGCAGGAGCTGTTTCTGTTATGGTTTTAGATAAACTACCATCTGATGTAAGAAAAGCAGGTGGTGTTGCACGAACTGCAAGTATTAGAATTATTGAAGATATTATGGATTCGGTAACAATCCCAGTAATGGCAAAATGTAGAATTGGTCATGTCTATGAAGCAAAAGTTCTTGAAGAAACTAATGTAGATATGATAGATGAATCAGAAGTTTTGACACCAGCTGATGAAAACCATCACATTTGGAAGTGGGATTTTACAACTCCTTTTGTTAATGGAGCAAGATCATTATCTGAAGCATTACGAAGAATTGAAGAAGGAGCTGCAATGATCAGAACTAAAGGAGAACCTGGTACAGGAAATGTCGCAGAGGCAGTCACTCATATCAAAAAAGTAAATGATGAATTAAGATCAATAAAGGCAATTTATGATTCTGGTGATAACCAGGTTCTAGTTCAAATGGCAAGAGAGTTCAAAGTATCTTATGATATAGTTGAAGAAACTGCAAAACTTGGAAGATTACCTGTTGTTAATTTTGCAGCAGGAGGAATTGCAACTCCTGCTGATGCTGCATATTTGATGTCTCTTGGATGTGATGGAATATTTGTAGGATCTGGAATCTTTAATGCAAACGATGCCAAAGAAAGAGCAAGAGCTATTGTATTGGCAACTACTTTCTGGAATGAATCAGAAAAAGTAAAAGAAGCACAAAAAATGATTGATGAAAGACAATCGATGTTGGGATTAGATGTTAAGACTCTAGAATTAAGAATGCAAGAGCGTGGAAGTTCAGCATGAGTCTTACTATTGGGGTTTTAGCAATTCAGGGTGATGTACATGAAAATATTACATCTACTAAGACTGCCTTAAAAGAATTAGGCGTAGAAGGAACAGTTGTAGGTGTTAAAACTGCTGAAGATATTTCCAAACTTGACGGTCTAATTATTCCCGGCGGTGAAAGCACAACAATTGGTCAACTTTCTCTTGTAAACAGTTCTCTTAAGATAATAAAAGAAAAAATTGAACGCGGAATACCTGTCTTAGGAATATGTGCCGGTATGATTATGCTCTCAAAGACAGCCAATGATCGTGTTGTTGGAAAAACAGATCAACCTCTTTTAGATTTACTTGACATTAAACTAGAAAGAAATTCTTTTGGAAGACAAAAAGAATCATTTGAAGCAGATGTTTCTATGAATTCTATTGGTATTCCAAAATTTAATGGTGTTTTTATTAGAGCCCCATCTGTTTCTGATGTTGGTTCTGGAGTAGAGGTTTTGGCAAAATTTAATGAAAAAATAGTTGCTGTAAAAAAAGGCAATATTATAGGCGTTGCATTTCATCCTGAATTAACAGAAGATATTTCTTTACACAAATATTTTGTAAATTTGGTTAAGAAATTAAAAAACTAACCAAACATGAATACAAGTTATCAGCAATTCTTTTTAACTCCACTTTGGACGATTTTTTAAAATGAAAACAAATTTTGTCATAGTTAGCATATTGGCAACTATTTTGATTGGTGGTACATTTAGCTTATTTCTTATTGATGATGCTTTTGCTCAAAATCTCTATGTAAGTAGTGATGATTCTGAGGCTTATGAAAAACAAAAACAACTAGAAGAGAAAAAAGCTGAACGAGAGGCAAAAGCAGAAGAAAAACAAAAACAACTAGAAGAGAAAAAAGCTGAACTTGAGATTCATAGAGAAAACCTTGAAGTAAAACAATTAAAAAAATCAAAAGAATACGAAGAAAAATTAAAAGAGATTAAAGAAAAATCTCAATACAAAATTGAAAAAAACATATCTGATAATGATGAAAAGCTTTCTCAAAAATCTAAAAAACTTGAAGAAAAATTAATTAAAAAATCTGAAGAAATTCAGAAAAAACTTGCAGCAAAATCAGATAAATTAGATTTAAGAACCAAAAATATTCTTGATAGAATAAATGATGGACAATACATGGGAGAAAAAATTAACTCTTCCACGAATACTGAAAAATATGAATTATCTTTTGATTTAGTAGATGCCTCTTTGATAAATGATAAATCACAAACATCATCACTAACTGGAAAAATGAGTTTCTCCACATATGATAAAAGTAAATCTAATCTCAAATTAGAATTAAATGAATGTGTAATTACTGTTGATGACATTATCTATAACTGTGTATTTGGAAAAGCCAGAACTGTATCTTCTGGACCATCTGGTGCCAAAGACTCTCTTGTAATTGTGGCATTTTTAGAAGATGATGTATTAGAAGAAGTTCATACCACCTTGAAAATTTTCCTAAATGCTGATATTCCAATTAACAAAATTGAACAATCACAAGTTTCAATACTTGGTCCACAAAGTAAAATTTCTAATATGTGGATTCTTAATGGAACTGCAACTCTAAGTAAAATAATTTCAACTTCCGAAAATATTCCAATTGGAAATAATTCAACCATTGTACTTGACGATGGAATTTCAACTGGCGGTAAATGATGAAACATAACAATTTTCTTTTTATCGCTAGTATCATCTTTTCTCTTATCATAATTCATTCATCTATCCAATATTCAATTGCAGATACAGGTACTGTTTCTATAGATTCCAATGATGTCAATTATGACATTAACAATGCTAATATTGAATCTATTTTTCTAGATCCAGATATTTTTGAATTAATTATTACTATGAATACTCAAGCCGATGGAACTGTGGAAATTACAATTCCTAGAAATCTTTTAGATGCAAAATTTGAATTATCCGATGACATGTTTTTTGTTTTAGTAGATGGATTTGAAACTGACTACGTTGAATCTGAATCTGATTCAAATTCTAGAACTATAGTGATTCCATTTTTTAATGGAGATTCTGTAATTGAAATTATTGGAACATCTGCACTAAATCCATTTATCTCAAATCCAGAAATACAAATTCCATCTTGGATAAAAAATAATGCTGGTTGGTGGTCAACCGATCTCATAGAAGACGCTGACTTTGTATCTGGAATTCAATATTTGATTAAAGAAGGAATAATGAATGTTCCTCAAACTCCATCAGAACAGTCTACACAACAGGATATTCCGTCTTGGATAAAAAATAATGCTGGTTGGTGGGCAGACGGATTAATAGAAGACACTGACTTTGTATCTGGAATTCAATATTTGATTACAAATGGAATTATGCATGTATGATTTAGGCTCAATTATCATCTAAATTATGCATAGATTTCAAGTCTTTTTTGAACAACTCTAGACTTTCTGGAACTGTTATTATGATTGAATCCTTTAATGAAAGATTTTTTGTCTTTTTTTCATTCCATACTTTAGAATTAAATTCTGTTATCTCTTTTGTAATTTTACTTTGATTGTATCCTGATTCTGATTCTACTTGATGTTGTTTATGAATACTCTCTGACGAATACAAAGTTTTCCAAAGGTATTCTGTGATAAATGGTGTGATTGGTGCTAATAATTTTAAAATGGTTGATAATGTTTTATGTAGTGTGTATATTGCACCATCTCTTTCTTCATCTGTAAAATTAATTCCATATGCTCTTGCTTTGACCATTTCAATATAATGTGCAGCAAAAATATTCCAAGTAAATTCTCTAATTGCAATTGCAGGAATAAAGAAATTATATTCATCATATCCTTTCTTACATTCTTTGATTAAATTATCTAATTCAGATAATATCCATTTATCCGTGGCTGTTGGAATTCCTGACTCAATTACGGGAAAACTAGACAAAAATCTAGATACATTCCATAGTTTACTGAGAAACTTTTTTGTTGATTCAATTTTTTGTTCATTACATCTAAAATCATACCCATGATTAATTTCACTCGCGCTCCAAAATCTAAAAGTATCTGCACCAAACTGTTCAATTACTGGTAAAGGATCAATTGCATTTCCTTTACTCTTGCTCATTTTCATTCCTTTTTCATCTAGGCCATATCCCATAATCCATGCCTCTGACCATGGTTTCTTTCCAGTGAGTTGTTCACATCTTAGAAGTGTATAGTATAACCAAGTTCTTACGATATCTTTTGCTTGAGGACGAATTGTTGTAGGATATACTTTGTTGAAAAATTCTTGGTCTTTGTTAAATTTACTTACAAAAAGAGGTGAAACACTAGAATCCATCCATGTGTCAAACGTTCTCTCTTCACCTACAAATTCAGTAGTTCCACACTTAGAACACTGACTGATAGGGCACTTCTCTAACCACGGTTTGTAGTATTTTCCAGGCTCAGGAACGTGAGGTTCAGAACAATTTTTGCAGTACCAAATAGGAATCTCAGTACCATAGTATCTTCTTCTTGATATTGGCCAATCAATATTAATGGATTCTAGCCAATTCATCAAAATCTGTTTATGCATGGTAGGATAAAATGTAATTTCTTGTCCTAGTTTTTTCATCTTCTCGATTGATTCTTTTTGTTTTAGATAATACTCTTCCATCGGAATTATCTCAATTGGATTTTTACTTCGTTCCGATACTGGAGTTCTATGAATTACATCTTCAATTTTTTCTACTAATCCTTTATTTTCTAAATCTTCAATAATTTTTGTTCGTGCTTGTTTTGGTTTCAATCCAACATAATCCCCAGCAGCTTCTGTCATTTTTCCATCTAATCCAATTGCAACAATTTCTCCTAATTCCAGTTCTCTAAATAATGCCACATCGTTTTGATCACCGTAACTACATACCATAACTGCACCAGAACCAAATTCTTGATGAGCTGAATGATGTGTTTTTAGTTCAACTTCTATATTGGTAATTGGTACGATCACTTTTTTTCCAATAAATTTTGTATATCTTTGATCTTCTGGATTTACAATTACGGTTTTACATGCACAAAGAAGTTCTGGTCTTGTACTTGCAATGATTATCTCTTTATCCGTATCCTTAATCTGAAATTTCATGTAAACTAGTTTAGTTGGTAAATCTTCATATGTAATTTCTGCATCTGCAATAGTTGTACCTGAAACCCAATCATAATTATTTGGTCTATTTGCAAGATACACTTGTCCTTTTTTCCATAGTTCAATAAATGTAGATTGTGTTAATGTTCTGTATTCTTCAGAATCTGTTCTATAATAATTGGAGAAATCTCCACTGATTCCTAAATTTTTCATGATTAATATCATTTCATCTTCTAAATCATCTAATGCAGCTCTACATAATTTTAGAAATTCACCTCTTTCAGTTTCACGCATTCTGATGTTGTGTTTTTTCTCTGTGTAAATCTCCACAGGAAGACCGTTTCTGTCAATTCCTATTGGAAAATATACATTCTTTCCAGCCATCCTTGCAGTACGTGCTATCATATCAATTTGAGAATAATGTGCTGCTGCACCTATGTGCCATGGTCTACCTGATGGATAGGGTGGAGGTGTATCTATTGTAAAATTGTCTTCCCTTGGTACAAATTCATAAATTTTTTCATTCGCCCACTGTTTGAGAATTTCTTTTTCTAATTCTGGATTCCAAGCTTTTTCCTCAATTTTTGGTTCCATTTCTTAATTATCTTGAAATATTTGAAATAATGTGCGAACCTTTGTTATATCCTTCGTAAATGTAAACTCCAACAGCTTCTACATTTTGAGGTAATTTTGGAGCAAGTAGTTTGATAATTTCACTTGAAAGATTTTCAACAGTAGCTTCTCCTTCTAAGAGATATGCTGTATTTTTTGGAACTTGAATATCAAACATCCCTTTTGGCCCATCAAATTGAATCTGATAATGAGAATCATCTTCTTTTTTCAGATATTTTCTATTAATGAAAAATTTATGATCAAATACTGTAACAACTTCTTTTATGATTTTTTTTGCTATTCCAAAATCTACAAGTAGATTATCTTTCATTTGTCCAACTAATTCAACCATTACTGAAGATGTGTGTCCATGTAGAATGGAACATTTCTCTACTAGAGGAAGAATGTGTGCATAATCAAATGAAAATGATGGATCTTCTAGAAATATTGATCCTGTTTGAGGTGTTTTATCATAGAATACTATATCTTGTAATTCTTTAATTTGTGAAGTGTATTTCGGATGTCCTATGGCCATAATTTTTTCTTCTGGTAGATTTTCTTTGATTTCATTATATTTTTTTATATCTTCTTCATTATCAATTACTTCAATCAAACCTTTCTTTGTCTTAAAATCAACAGTTACAAAACTTCCATTTTTTAATGATAATTTATAATCATACTCATAATCTTCATCAAGAAATGAGAGCATTTGTGCTATTGTCAATTCAGTTCGTGTTCTCATTAGATTACCTTTTTTGTCAATATATCTAAAATCTGAATCTAGAATTGTGGGACTTGCAGCCATGTGAAGTCAACTGGCTTAGCTCTGTATATAAATTCTGTAACATATAAAACTGAAAAATTATTTTATTCAGTAATTTGAAATTATTCTAGTGAATTTAGAATTTTAGCCAGATTGATATCATTTTGGGTGATTCCTCCCGCATCATGAGTTGTTAAATCTACTATTATCTTATTGTAGACGTTAAACCATTCAGGATGATGATTCATTTTTTCTATATGCATTGCAGCCCTTGTCATGAATCCAAATGCCTGATTAAAGTCATCAAATTGAAATTCTTTGTGTATTTTATTATTTACAATCGTCCACCCCTTCAGGTTTTTTAATTCATGATCTATGGATTCTGATGATAATCTTATCATGATTTTATATTTACAATACTAAATTAATAGTTAGATGATGAGATTAATCATAGTTGCTTTGTATCGCAAATAACCTGATAATTAGTGAAAAAAATGAAAAAAGAATTACTTGATAAAATTAAAAATTCTATTAAAGAAAACGTAGTGGAAAAGAAAATAGGCATTGCGTTTTCTGGAGGTGTTGACAGTACACTAATCTCTAAAATCTGTTCAGATCTAGGATATGATGTAACTTTACTGACTATTGGTTTTCCAGAATCTCATGATGTATTATTTGCAAAAGAAGTTAATCAACAGTTGAAATTAGTCCATCATATTTTAGAAATTGATTCTTATACTTTTCAAGACATAGCCATCAAAATCAAACAAACAATAAAAACAGACAATCTCTCTTGGAATGAAAATTGTATTGCATTTTACTATGTATCAAAACTAGCAAAAAGTCTGGGAATTGATATTGTTGTAACTGCAAATGGAATAGATGAACTATTCTGTGGATACAATGCATACAGAATAGCTATCTCTGAAGGTGAATCAAAGATTCTTGAAGTTATGAATTCAAAACTAGATAATGAAATTAAAATGATGAAAGCAGTTAATCAAGTCACATCTGAATTCGGTGTCAGAATTGTTCAACCTTTATTGTCTTCCAATTTTATAGAATTTGCTAAAACTATTCCTATATCTGAAAAAATTTATGATTCTGAAGATCTATTGAGGAAACACATTATACGAAAATTAGCAAGTGATGTGGGGGTTCCTGAAATTTCATATACAAAAAGAAAAAAAGCTCTACAATATGGTTCAAAAATCCACAAAGCACTGTTAAAATCTAAATAAATTTTTTGACCGTTTCTTGAACTAATTTGTTAACATTGCTTATAATTAATGGAGATGCTCCAAGATGTTTTTCTGGAGAAAATATCGAATCAATTTCTTTTTTTGTAAGTTTTGTTGAAAATGCTTTATCATTTTTAATTGCATCAATATATTGAATCTCTTTATCTTTTGCCTCAAATGCAACTCTTTGCACGTCTCTGTACGCAATAAATCTTGGAACTCCTTTTTTAATTAATGCCTCTAAAACAAATTCTGCAAATATTTGTCCCTTTGTAATATACAAATTATCCACAATTCTTTTCTCATTTACCATTAGATTTGAAATTACTTTAATCATAGTTTCTAACATTTCATCTACTAGAATGGCTGCTGTAGGAAGTACAAATCTCTCATTTGCTGAATTTGAAAGATCTCGTTCATGCCATAAGGGAATATTTTCAAAAGTTATTGCTATTTGACTACGTAATATTTTTGATAAAGATGAAACTCTTTCACTTTTAATGGGATTTCTCTTTACTGGAACTGCGCTGCTTCCCATCTGACCTTTCTTGAATTGTTCCGCAACTTCACCAATTTCAGTTCTTTGTAAATTTCTAATTTCAACTGCAATTTTTTCCAAAGTTGCACCGATCAGTGCTAATTCAAATACGTATTCTGCATATCTTTCTCTAGGAACTATCTGTGTAGTTACATCTGCTGGAAAAAGGTTTAGCTGTTTTGCAACTCGTTTTTGAACTTCAAGTGATTTTGCACCCATCAATGATCCTGTCCCAACAACTCCAAGTGTTTTGCAAATCAAAATTCTTTTCTTGATTTCTTCAATTCTTTCGACATGTTTTGCCATCTCTGCTGCCCAATTTGCAAATTTTAATCCGAATGATATTATGCTGGCATGTTGACCATGAGTTCTACCTACTGCTGGAATTTTACCATGTTGATTTGCTCTTTTTGCTAATAATAATGCCATTTTTGCAACTTTAGGTTCAATAATTCGTAATGCATCTCTTATTTGCATAGAATTACTAGTGTCTACCAAATCATTACTTGTTAATCCATAATGAATCCATGGTCTTGCATTTTTTGTACATTTTTCACTCAATGACTCAACTAGTGCAGCTGTATCGTGATCACTTTTTGCTTCTAATTCTTTGATTCTTTTTACAGTAATTTTTCCTGACATTGCAGCATTGTGAATTATTTTGCCGGCTGTTTTTGGAATAATTCCAATCGCACTTTGTACTATTGCAACTGTTCCTTCAATTTCTAATTGATAATTTGCTTTTTTTTGCTCACTAAAAATATCTATCATTTCTTTAGTACCGTAACGTCCGCTATCTATCGGTAAAATTGCCAATGATTACTCTCTTAAAACATCAAAAATAAATCTACTTATGATTTAAATTGGCTTGAGGTAAAATTTTACCATTCCTTATGTCTACTGTAACTCCTAAAAAAATTGGAGAAAATGAGTATCTTATTGAGGCAGACTCGAGTATTGGAATGAAAGTTCCAGTAAAGATCTATGCGGATGCAGAATTACTGCATAAAATGTTAGCAGATAGAACTATTATGCAGGCAAAAAATGTTGCAACTATACCTGGAATTGTGGGTTATAGTGTAGTCTTACCTGATGGTCATGAAGGATATGGATTTCCTGTAGGTGGTGTGGCAGCTATGGATGCTGAAGAAGGCATGATTAGTCCTGGTGGTGTAGGATATGATATCAATTGTGGAGTTAGATTACTTCGTTCAAATTTAACTGAAAAAGATGTTCGTGCAAAACTAAAAGAACTTGTAACTGATCTTTTTAGTTCAATTCCATCTGGTGTTGGCTCCAAAGGAGCAGTCAAGCTAAGTCCCTCTCAGCTTGATGAAGTTCTTGTACGAGGTGTAGACTGGGCAATTGACAACGGATATGGTTCATCATATGATGCAGATGTTTGTGAGGAAAATGGGCAAATAAAAAATGCCGATCCAAATAAAGTTTCAGACAAAGCAAGACAAAGAGGTGCACCTCAACTGGGAAGTCTGGGTTCAGGAAATCATTTTCTTGAAGTGCAAAAAGTATCTGAAATTCATGATGAAGAAGCAGCAAAAAGAATGGGTATCAAAGAAGGAACTATTACAATTTTAATTCATTGTGGATCTCGTGGTTTTGGTCATCAAGTCTGCAGTGATTATTTGAGAATATCAGAACAATCTATGGAAAAATATGACATTCATTTAGCAGATAGAGAACTTGCATGTGTTCCAAATACATCTGAAGAAGGTGAATCATATAGAAAAGCAATGTTTGCTGCATTAAATTTTGCATGGAGTAATAGACAAATGATTACTCATTGGACAAGAAAATCTTTTGAACGTGTTTTTAATCAATCCGAGTCTGATCTTGATATGAATTTGGTTTATGATGTTGCTCATAACATCGCTAAAGTTGAAAAACATAAAGTTGATGGCAAAGAAAGAAAACTTGTGGTACATAGAAAAGGTGCTACCCGCGCATTTCCTGCAAATCGAGAAGAAGTTCCATTAAAATACAGAGATCTTGG
>JBKKCM010000025.1:0-5558 GCA_046712755.1 Nitrosarchaeum sp.
GCAATAGATGAAGCAAAGGCGATAATCCAAGAAGCAAGAATTTTAATTGTAGGCGAAGAACTTAGTCAAGATACTACATTCAAGGTCAAACTCATGCAAGGTTCACTAAAGACTTCAATCGGAGAATACGAAGAAGGAGTAAAGAACGGGCAGATAGAAATGATGGCAGAATTCCAAGATGGTTCTGCATTTGTATGGAGATCACAGCAAGTCTTTAATGAAATAAAATCTGATTTGCCAGAACATGAAGTAGAAGAAATAGAGGAATTTTATTCTGATTTGTGGGATGCATATGATAAAAGATCAGATCCTGAGCAAGTTGCAACATTTGCCAATGGGATAATCCATGAGCTTGGTGAGTCAATTGGTGAGGAGACTGAAGAAACAGATCTTCTGATATATGTTGAAAACATTCGCAGTCTTTTGAATCAAGTCAAAGTAACATATGCTGAAGGTGACAAGGACACTGCACTAAGTCTTGCAACAAAGGCATATCTGGATAATTTTGAATTTCTGGAAGGACCAATTGGTGAATCAAACCCAGAATTAGTAGTAGAACTTGAAACAATGATGCGAGAAGAGCTTCGAGATATGATACGTAATGATATACCCGTCTCAGAAGTGAATCAACAAGTAGATGACATACTTGTAAAGATGGACACTGTAGCAAAAATAGTTCCTGAATTTGGCACTGTTGCTGTGATGATTCTCGTTGTTGGAATAATTAGCACAATGGTTCTATTATCAAAAAGTAAGAACTTGTCAATATTGCCAAGAATCTAATCTACACTTTTTTTCTTTTTATTTTCAAAAGAGAGACAATTTCTCATTCTAAGTTTATAGAATGAATCTTTTGTTTAAATATCGTTAGCTAGACCTAATCAACAATTTATGAAATTTACATTTTATTGGTGTTCTATTATTGTTGTTTTAACATTGGGTGTATTTTCATTTACTAATGTCAGTTATGCTCAAAATGAAGAAGAAAATTACACATCTGCTATTACAATTACTAATATTATCTTGGAATTAACAAAACAGGCACTTTTGACCAATAATTATGATTCTGCAGAAAAATATTCTGCTTTGGCAAATAATTTTTATGGGAAAAATATTCAGTTTTTAAGAGCATTTAATGCTGATTTTTCAGATGAAGTTCATATTGGATTGCTTGATCTTCATTCAAGTATTTTATCAAAATCAGAACCTAAAGATTTGATTGATCACATTAACCAACTCAAAAAAACATTGACAATAATTCCTTTAGGTGGAAATCCCAACATTATCATTGCTTCTATTTTGTCTGAAGCTGATGAACAATATCAGATAGCAATACAAGATGATACTCATGAATCATACTTTCTGACTTTGTCGCTAATAGAGCATTCAAAGATTATTTTAGAACAAAATCCCTCATCTGATAACCGTCTGAATCAAGAATTAAATTCATTTTTTCATGATTTGGATAAATTAGTTTCAAATAAAAGCGATTTTGTTGTTGTAGGAAATTTGATTACTGCAATACAGCGCGATTTGGTGCAAACAGAAACAATTACAATTGATAAAACAAATCTTTATGATACAATTCGAAATTTATATTCTGAATTATTTATTACACTAAACTCTGGTGATTATTTAACTGCAGAAGAGATTGCAATTGAAGCATATCTTGAAAATTTTGAATACTTGGAATCTGATATCGAAAAAGTTGATGAAACATTACTATATTCATTAGAAATCAACATGCGTGAAAAACTTCGAGACATGATTGTACAAAAAGAGAATCCAACTGTTATCATCACGTTTGTTGAAGATTCTATTTTACCAGATTTAGCAAAAGCCGAAGATATGACTAGTCATCTTACTCCTGTTATTGATACTAGTCACACATCTGAAAAAGATTTGAAATCTATGGGTGATGCATCCGAAGATCAAAAATCTGGAGTAAAAAATGAGATTGATGTAATCCGTGAACGATTAGAAGAGACATTACTTCATTATGGCCGTGGAGATGTGCAATCTGCACATGCTAGTGCAAGATCTGCATATCTTGACAGTTATGAGTTTGTAGAGATTCCTCTTAGAGCAATTGATCCTGATTTTACTCTTGAAGTTGAATATCAGTTTGCCACATTACGTAATTTGATTAAACAAGAAGCACCTCAGGAAGAGATTCAAGAGACTATAATTGGCATTAGAAGAAATCTAGATGAATCTGAAAGAATAGTGAGTGGTATTGGCACTTTAGCTCCTTCTATTGCATTTACATCATCATTTGCAATTATTTTCAGAGAGGGATTAGAATCTGTTTTAATTCTTGGTGCTATAACAACATATCTTGAGGCCTCAAGAAATAATCAATTTAAAAAATATATTTACTATGGAGTAATTACCGCATTTGCTGCCACTGCTGTTACCTGGATTATTGCATCTTATATTATTGAAATTTCAGGGGCAAATCGTGAACTAATTGAAGCAATTGCAGCTTTATCTGCAACTGCTGTTTTGTTTTATGTCAGTTTTTGGGTTTTAAATAAAATTGAACACAAAAAATGGATGGAGTTTGTTAAAGCAAAAGTTTGGCAGGCTACTACAACTGGTAGTGTGATGGTATTTGTCATGCTGTCATTTTTTACTGTGTATAGAGAGGGATTTGAAACAGTTCTTTTCTATCAGGCAATGTCTGGCTTTGCAAAATACATGGAAATCTATGTGGGATTAGGATTTGTTGTTGGAATGATCTCTCTTTTAGGTTTGTATTTTGTAATGAGAAAGTTGGGAAGAAAACTACCTTTACGTGCTCTCTTTGGATTAACGATGGGTGTAGGTGCATACTTGTCTATTGCATTTTTAGGAAATGCCATTAGAGAACTTCAGATAATAGATATTGTACCTTATACCGGACTAATTGGAATTATACCTAGATTGGACATTAATCTGGCAATGATGACTGGAATTTATCCTACATTAGAAACAATTATTGCTCAAATAATCTTACTTGGAGTTTATCTAGTTGCATCATCTTATATCTTGATATTACGACCACGAAAAGAACTTCAATTGGCTTCTATGAGAAAATCAAGGAATATTTCAGATGAATAAAAGACGTATTAGAGTTGGAATTGATGTTGGTGGAACTTTTACAAAAGCTGTTGCTATAGATGTAAAGACAGGAACACTTTTAGCAAAATCTACAGTCCCTACAACTCACAGTGCTGAAAAAGGAGTCTCTGAAGGTATTGTAACTGCATTAACAAAAATTATTGTTGAAACAGGTATTGGAATTGATGAGATTGAATTGATCTCACATAGCACCACTCAAGCAATTAATGCATTGTTGGAATCTGATACATCTAAGGTTGGAATAATTGCAATGGGGGTGGGACCTACAAAAAAAGATGTCATTAAAAGAACAAATCTGCAAGATGCTTCAATTAACACTAATCAAGATATCAAAACGGTTCATGAATTTTTAGACACATCTCATTTAATTACAGAAAATGAAGTCTCTAACATAATACAACAATTAAAAGAAAAAGGTGCTGAAGTAATTGTTGCAACAGAAGCCTTTGGAGTTGATGATCCATCCAATGAATTGTTTGTCATGAACGTTGCATCTAAACAAAACATTCCTTCCACTGCATCTCATGAGATTTCTGGAATTTATGGATTGGAAATACGAACTCTAACTGCCGCTGTGAATGCTAGTGTTTTACCAAAAACATTTCAAGTTGCAAATTACGTTGAGGACGCAATTCGTAAAACAGGAGTTACTGCACCGTTAATGATAATGAAAGGCGATGGCGGTGTTACCAGTATGGATACTTTTAGGACAAAACCAATCCTTACGATTCTTTCCGGACCTGCAGCAAGTGTAGCAGGTGCATTATTACATCTTAAAGTAACTAATGGAATATTTGTTGAAGTAGGTGGCACTAGTACCAATATTTGCATAATAAAAAATGGTAAACCTGAAATCCGTTATGTAACAGTAAAAGATCATCCTACATGTATTAGATCCATGGATGTTAGAATTTTGGGAGTAGCAGGTGGAAGCATGGTGGGATTGGATCAAAATAGAGTATCACATGTAGGTCCCCGTAGTGCTCATATAGCGGGTCTCAAATATTCTTGCTTTGCAGATCCTGAAGATCTTAAAACTGGAAAAATAGTCTTGATTAAACCAATGTTAAATGACAAATCAGAATATGTGGCCATAAAATGCGATAAAGAAACATATGCCATTACCAATACATGTGCGGCAAATGCATTAGGTATGATGGAAAAAGATGATTATGCTTTTGCAAATCAAGAATCTGCAAAAATTGCCCTAAAAACTCTTGCAGAATTTATAGGAGTTTCATATCATGAAATTGCCATGTCTATTATTCAAACTGCCTCATTTGAGATAACAAAAACCATCAGTAAAATCTTAAAAGAGTTTAAAATGAATCCATCCAACACAATATTAATTGGTGGCGGTGGCGGTGCTTCTGTTCTAGTTCCATTTGTTGCAAAACAATTAGGAATTAAATATGAAAAAGCAGAACATGCTGAAGTAATCTCATCAATTGGTGTGGCATCATCAATGCTTCAAGAAGAAATGGAGCAAACAATGGTAGAACCAACACCTGAAAAAATCAATCAAGCTCATAAAAAAATTCATGCAATGTTAGTTAACAAAGGTGCAATTCCAGAATCTATTATGATAAACAGCGAATATGTTTCTGATAAATCTCTTCTTCGTGTAACTGCTGTAGGTAATGTTGAATTAGATAGTGCCGAAACCTCAAAAAATGTTTTCACATTAGATGATGCCAGAAAACGAGCAAGTGAAATTATTGAAATTCCTGAAGATTTAATTGATCTGAGTTATGAGACTGACCATTATTTTGTATTTACTGGTCATATCGAAGTAAAAAAATTATTTAGCAAAAAGAATCAACACCATATTTTAATTTTAGACAGATATGGAAAACCGAAACTTTCAATAAAAAATGGCAAGATCTTTCAAGGTGGTAAAATCACCATATTGGAAGAACTGGATGAGTATTTGGAATCAAGATATTCTGAAATTGCTCCAAAAGTATATCTCCTAAATGATCTAAAATTGATGGATTATTCTAGTCTTATCACTTCATCTGATATTGTAGAGGCTGTTAGAAGAGAGATTGTTGGTTCTGAAAAAGCGGCAGTGCTTATAGATCTCTAATTTTTTTCCTGACTGTCTTATTTAAAAAATCTCAATTTTGAAACAATTGGCCTTTGATCGATACATTTTTTGACTCTGGCACTTCTAATCACACTCAATCTAGATAATACTATGAGTTGTAAGATTGGATTTATTCATAGTTTTTCCTATTTTGCCATCCAAGATAAGAAGATGTGTATTAATTGTGGAATAGAAGAAAGCAATAATAATTGACGATGTAATTCTAAATTTATGAATTATTGGGCTTTTCTTATTTTGCCTTTTTTGATTTTTACTGTTCCAGTTTTTGCACAAACTCCATCTGACGAGCTTTTTAATTCTTCAGAATATGTTTTAAAAATTGATG
>JBKKCM010000026.1:0-20287 GCA_046712755.1 Nitrosarchaeum sp.
CAATTGATACTGGAGACTGTGGTATTGCAAGACTAAAAGGAACACATTTGGAGTTTATTCCAAATATTTATTCAGGCTCTGGAGGAAAGAGATACAAAACAAATTTCAATATTGAAAAATTCTTTGAGCAAGTTCAACAAGCAGTGTTTTCGATAGTTAAAGAAATAGATTCTATTGTTATTTTTGGTCCAGGCGAAACAAAGAAAAGATTTTCTAATTTTCTTTTAAAATCCCAAAATGCTCAAAAATATAAAATTCAGATTGCAGAGGGAATTGACTCAGGCGGTGAAGATGGAATATACACCTTTACAAAATCCCAAACAATGAAAGAAATAATGTCAGAGAGTAAACTGGCCAAAGTATCTTCAATTATTGATGAGATTATGCTAAGAGCAAACAAAAAAAGCAGAAAATTCACTATGGGGTTTGAGGAAACCCTCAAAGCGAATCAATTTGGTGCTGTAGAATTACTTATTTTTTCAGATAAAGCAATTCAGACAAATGATGAAAGAAAAGTCATAGAACTTCTTAATGATGCAGAAAGTAAAGGCGTGAAAACGTATAGTGTAGATTCATCCACAGATATCGGTCTTAGAGTAACTGGATTGGGAGGAATGGTTTCTTTACTGCGTTATGCCATAGAATCCTAAGTTGTTGATTCTACTAGCCATTTAAGATAAGATTTGTTTATTGATGTAATGTTAATTTCAGTAATTTCAGGTACATCATAAGGATGAGTTGCTTTGATTTTTTCTTTAAGAGATTTTTTGTTTTTTTGTGTGGTTTTAAATAATGCAATATACTCTGATGCATTTTCAATTTTTCCTTGCCAAGAATAAATTGATGAAATTTTAGTAATGTTAACACATGCAGCAATCTTATTTTGGACTAACTCATTTGCAATTTTAGTAATTGATTTTTTGTTGGGATAAGTTGAGATAATTATGATTGGTTTCATAGTAACTGATAAATGTCCGTAGTTTAAAAAATTAACAATTAGTTTGGACCTTGATTTTATTACTCAAAATTCGATTATCTATGTGTTAATAGCTTGGGTAGTGATTTTAGGAATTGCCAAAGGATTAAAATTAGAAAAACATGGTTTTGAGCTAAAAATATACAGCCTAGTGTACAAAAATCAACAAGTACAGTCTGTTCTAACAAAAATCCTAGGACGAACTAGACGAGGAATCAAAGTTTTTGCTAATGTTAGTGTAGTTGCTGGTTTTCTTATGATGGGCTTTGCATTTTGGTTTTTACTATCAAATGTTTCAAAATACTTTGTAGCTCCGACTGAATTCGCACAATTAACAGTATTAATTCCAGGTGTGACTTTGACATCGGGACCATCAATTCTATACTTTTTACTTTCAATACCAATTGTTTTGGTTATTCATGAAGGTGCTCATGGTATTGTTGCAACACTAGAAAAAATTAAGATCAAAACAGGTGGCTTTGCAATATTTGTTGCAATGTTTGCAGGGTTTGTAGAACCAGATGAAGACGAATTTAACAAGGCAAAAAAGATTTCAAAATTAAGAGTCATAGGTGCAGGAGCTACTTCAAACGTGATTTTTGCGTTGGCGTTAGGAGTAATACTATTGACAAATCCTTTCTTTGCAATGGTCGTACCTGAACCATTACTAAGTACATTTTATGATTTACCAGATGGTGTATTGGTACTTTCAATAATTGAAAATTCAGGAGCAGAAAGAGCAGGATTACTGGCAAATGATATCATTACTTCAATTAATGGAATCCAGATACTGAGTCCATTAGATTTTCAAAAGACAGAGCTAATTCCTGGTGAAATTGCCAAAGTTTCCATACTTAGAGATGGACAGATATTACAATTTCCTGTTGAAGTGATACCATCACCTGAAGATCCTGAAAGAGGGCTAATTGGAATTATAAGAGACAATTCATTTGCATACAAACCTGTTTTGAATTTTATTGAATGGAAGGATCCAGGAGTTTCAATGTTTTTGTTATGGTTATGGATGATTTCATTTTTTATTGGAATCATCAATATGTTACCACTACCAATTCTAGATGGGGGGAAATTCATTCATACTATTATCGATAAAAAAATCTCAGATAAGGCAGTAAATATAACAATGTGGGGAATTTACGCATTCACATTTGCATTATTTGGCTTGAATATTGCACTATCATACATCAAATCAGGCTGGTTTACCATCTAGAAAATACCTAAAGAATCATTAATGAAAATAAATTGCATAATTTAATGAAATGTGATAGATGTGAAGATCAAGCAGCATATACTCGTAAGTATTCTGGAGAAAAATTATGCTCCAAGTGTTTTTCAAATTCTATCCTAAGAAAAACTGCAAAAACTATTTCAAAATATAATATGATTCGGCATAATGAATTAGTAGCTGTTGCAGTATCTGGCGGTAAAGATTCACTTGCTTTGCTCGACATTATTAATCAAATGGCTGCCACACATAATTTTAGAATTAAGGCAATAACAATTGACGAGGGGATTCCGGGCTATAGAAATGAGGCATTAGAAATTGTTCAAGGATTTTGTGCCAAATTAAATGTAGAACACAAAGTTTTTTCTTACAAAGAATTGTTTGATTTAACATTAGATGAAGCATTAGATTTGAGAGGAAATGAAAAAATATCTTCATGTTCTATATGTGGAACTTTAAGAAGACGTGCGATTGATCATGCAGCAAAAGATATTGGTGCAGATGTAATTGCAACGGGACATAATTTAGATGACACATTACAGACATTTGTAATAAACATGTTATCCGGAGATACTACCAAGATCGGTTGGATGGATCCTGATACTTCTAGCAATACATTGCGAAAAATAAAACCATTTTGTGAGATTTATGAATCTGAAATTGTATTTTATGCGTTTACAAACGATATTCCATTTCAAACAGAGCCTTGTCCACACATGAATGAGGGAATAAGAACAGAGATTCGTGAATTCCTAAATTCCTTAGAAGGTAAGCATAGTGGAATTAAAAATAATCTCTATCAATCAATAATCAAAGTATCTCAAATTGTAAAGGATACTAACTACAAACAAAAGATAATTTGTGTAAAATGTGGCAATGAATGCACCGGAAAGATCTGCTCTGTTTGCGATATGGTTTTAAAACTAAAAGAAAATCAAACCTAAGGCAAATATAACATATCATCTTAGAAAAAACGGTAGTAGGTAGGATTGGGGTGCCAGCCGTGCCCTGTTCTGAAACCGGCTATATGCAGAGATCAGCAACTGTTGGGTAAATCTCTAGATAGGCAATTCCCGCTTGGTGTGCGGAAATGAAATCACGCCGAGGCGGGTGGTTGCAGGACTAGAATTATCCGAAGGGATAACGTCTTAGTCCGAACCATCGAAATGGATGAGGTCCGGGAGGGAGCAATCGTAAGGTGGAGCATCCACGCTTCCTCGTCTACGTGGCGGATCTTGTATGCCTTGAAATGGGGTTATCCGTCTAGACTGGAACTAACAGAACTACTACCTTTATAATTAAAATTAAATTTTCATTGTCATGGAAGGAATAGTTTCTTTTGGAAGCAAGAGAAATTATGATGATTTTAAAAAACAAATTCCAAGTACAAATCAACCACTTTTTGATTCGGTAAGAGAATTTTGTCTTTCATTAGGAGAAAATGTAGTTGAAGATATCAGAATGCACAGAGTTGTTTTTGGAAAGTCTATGACGTTTAGATGGTTTGCAGATGTAGAACCAGAAAGAGAAGGCATTATAATTAAAATTCAAAAAAGCAGGAAAGAAGATCCTCAAATTTTACAAATCAAAATAGGACAAGAGATCATAGAACTCGAAGAAATTATAAAAAATGCGTTTGAAACAATTAATTAATACAACACATCAAATTTGGAAAACTCACCAACAAATTTCTCATTTCGAATTTCTACATCTTCAACTCGTGCATTAGCTGACCCTCTGTGAGACCATTCAACTAGTCTACTTACTTTTTCTTCATCACCTTCAAGTACAGCTTCAACCCTACCATCTTTGAGATTTTTAACCCAACCAAAAACATCATTTTTTTTAGCCATTACTTTTAGAGCTTGACGAAAAAACACACCTTGTACTTTTCCTGTTACAAAAATTCGGATTCTTTGCTTTGACATGCAAAAAATTGTTTCAATAAGGTATTAATCAATTTTAGGTAAGAAAAATTAGATTATTACGTTCTCTCTTTGATTCTGGCTCTACCAGTTTTTCGGGCAGCAATGCTACCTACTTTAGCTCCAGGTGGGGCGTTACGAGAAACAGTAGAACTTTGTCCAACGTGTTGATGTCTTCCACCGCCATGTGGGTGAACATAAGCTGCCTGTGCTACACCTCTAACAATAGGAAATTTCTTTCCTTTAGCTCTAAAACTACGCCATTTGTTACCTGCACTCATAAAGAATCGTTCACTGGCTCCACCACCAGCAAGAGTTCCAATCATTGCTCTATTTTTTGGATTAAGTGTAGTGAATTTTCCAGAAGGAAGTTTTAATGTGACGCCTTCTTCACCGTGAGAGAAAACCGTTGCATTGGTGCCTGCTGACTTTACTATAGCACCGCCATCACCAAAGTGTTTTTCAACATTACAGACTATGGTTCCGTCAGGAATATTTTGAACGCTAATTACATTACCTTTTTCAATTTTTGATTTTAATCCAAATTGTAAGGTTTCGCCTACTTTAGTACCAAGAACTGCGGGCATAAAAGAGACTGAACCATCTTCAAATCGTACTTTAGCAAGAGGGGCTTCTCTACCGCGCTCATGAACTAAATCTATGACTAGACCTTTATGTTGCTCAGATAATGAAAAACGTGGATATTTTGCCTTACTGCCTACTTTACCAGTAGAAGTAGATCTAAATTGAAATCCTCCACGGCCACGTCTTCTTACTAATGGTCTCTTACCCAAGTAGATCGTGTCCTGTTCAATAAGGATTTTAAGCTTGTGATTTTATCTGTGTAATTCGATAAAATTACCACAAAGATATAAAAATTAGACAAAATAGTTTGCTATATGAGCCAGAATGCACTTTCTCTAAAAGTTCTAGAAGCATATACACGAGATGTGGGACGTGGAGTTGCAAGAATTGATTATGATTCTATGGATACACTAAATGCCTCTACTGGTGATGTAATTGAGATTAAAGGTAAAAGAAGAACTGTTGCAAAATGTCTTCCACTTTATCCATCAGACGAAGGAAAAGGAATAATCAGAATTGATGGATTAGGTCGTAATAATTCAGGTATTGCAATAGGTGATACCATTACTGTAAGAAAAATTAAAGCAGTTGCAGCTGAAAAAGTTGTAGTAGCACCACTTGAAGCAATTCCTCCGATTGATGAACGTTATCTTGCAGATGCTCTAGAAAGTGTTCCTTTGATTAAAGGAGATAATGTAATGGTTCCATACTTTGGTGGCCGTTTAACATTTCAAGTAATTGGAGTAACACCAGCAGCAGATGCAGTATTAGTTACTCAAAAAACTGTTTTCCATATTGCAGAAAAAGGTGAAACATTACGAGGAGTACCTCAAGTAACTTATGAGGACATTGGTGGCTTGACTGATGAGATAAAGAAAGTAAGAGAAATGATAGAGTTACCATTAAGACATCCAGAAATTTTTGAGAAATTAGGAATTGAAGCTCCAAAAGGTGTGTTGTTATATGGTCCACCTGGAACAGGAAAGACACTACTTGCAAAAGCAGTTGCAAATGAAAGTCAAGCTCATTTCATTAGTATTTCTGGTCCAGAGATTATGAGCAAGTTTTATGGAGAAAGCGAAGCTAGACTAAGAGAAATTTTCAAAGAAGCTAGAGAAAAATCACCATCAATTATCTTTGTAGATGAAATTGATTCAATTGCACCAAAGAGAGAAGAAGTAACTGGAGAAGTAGAAAGGAGAGTAGTATCACAGATGTTATCATTAATGGATGGGTTAGAAGCTAGAGGAAAGGTTATCGTCATTGCAGCTACAAATAGACCAAATGCGATAGATCCTGCACTTAGAAGACCAGGAAGATTCGATAGAGAAATTGAGATTAAAGTTCCAGATAAAAGAGGAAGAAAAGATATTCTTGCCATTCATAGCAGAAACATGCCGCTATCTGATGATGTTAATGTTGAGAAAATATCCAGTGTTAGCCATGGATATGTTGGAGCAGATTTGGAATATCTCTGTAAAGAAGCTGCAATGAAATGTTTGAGAAGATTACTTCCTGAACTCAACATGGAAGAAGAAAAACTTCCTCCAGAGACTTTGGATAAACTAATTGTGAATATGGAGGATTTCCAAAAGGCACTGATTGAAGTCACTCCATCTGGAATGAGAGAAGTTTTCATTGAAAGTCCAGATGTTAAATGGGAAGATGTTGGTGGTTTGGAAGATGTCAAACGTGAGCTTCAAGAAGCAGTAGAATGGCCAATGAAATATCCTGGATTATATGATAAATTAGGACATAAAATGCCAAGAGGAATTTTACTTCACGGTCCAAGTGGAACTGGTAAAACACTATTAGCTAAAGCAGTTGCAACCCAAAGTGAAGCAAACTTTGTTTCTGTTAGAGGTCCTGAATTACTATCAAAATGGGTTGGAGAATCAGAAAGAGGAATAAGAGAGATTTTTAGAAGAGCAAGACAAGCTTCACCATGTGTAATATTCTTTGATGAAATTGATTCAATTGCACCAATAAGGGGAGCAGGAGGAGAAACAGCTGTTACAGAAAGAGTAGTCAGTCAGTTACTTACTGAATTGGATGGTATGGAAAATATGCACGGTGTTGTTGTTTTAGCAGCTACTAACAGACCAGATATGATTGATCCAGCATTATTAAGACCAGGAAGATTCGACAAAATCGTACAGATTCCTCTACCAGATAAAGAAAGCAGAAAATCAATACTTGACATAAACATCAGAGACGCGTCAATAGCATACAAATGCCTAAAGTGTGGATTTGAATACAAATATGATCAGATATCAGAACTAATTCCAGAAATAACTAGAAAGGCAATTAGCAATGCTCAAAGTCCAAAAGCATTGTTAGGTTCAGGATTAAAACATGAGGATATTATTAAAGAGTTCAAGATGGATAAGGAAAAAATTTCCCCAGATGAAGATCAATTAATCAAGGCTTATGAAACATTAGTATGTCTCCCACACGAGAGTGATCAAAAAATCAAAGAAATTTATCTCAAGTTAGTCAAAGATAATCATTCAGATAAAGAACAAGATAATGAAGTAAAAAAGATAAAAGAGGAAGACCTGAAAAAGATTAATCTTGCTAAAGAAACCATCGACAACGCACCAAGAAAACTAAAAGACAAATTATGGGAAAAAATGGTAGAAGGCGATGATGTAGAAAATTCAAAAGAAATTTTAATTTGTGACAAATCTTTAACCTCAGAAATGGCACAAAAGCTTCAAGTACCTATCGGTACAAAATGTGGAAATAAGAAATTTGCAGCGAGTTACAAGGTACCCATAGATAACAGAGTAAATGTTGGCGGTCAGAAAAATCCAGATTACGTAGATTTGGATAAATTAGCTGAGATGACTGATGGAATGAGTGGGGCCGATGTTTCATCGGTTGTAAATACGGCTGTATCCATAGTCATTCATGAGTATCTAGGTAAAAATCCATCATCTGAAAAATTAGAGAAAGAAAGCGAAAATGCAAGAATTACGATGAAACACTTTGAAGCAGCAGTAAAGAAAGTAAGAGAACAAAAAAACCTCAAGATAGGCGAAAAGCTTGTGGCTTCCTATTACAGGTAGTTTTTATTAAATAGACAACTCAACTCTCATAAATGTCTGAATTTAGAGGATATACTGGAAAATCATTAGAATTTTTAAAAACTAACAAGATCTATGTTGGTGATTCGGTCAAAATTCTTGCAGATTTAACATATTTGGGAATAATTATGCCACGATATGAACACAGTGACGATAAACATCTAGTTCTCAAACTAAAGAGTGGATACAATATTGGATTAGAAATAGAAAAGATTGAGAAAATAGAGAAAATATCTAGTTTAGAAAAAAATATTGAAAAAAAAGAAAGTTTAGAGAAAAATCCTGCTTTACCAAAAATTCTCCTACTATCAACAGGAGGAACAATTGCAAGCAAAGTAGATTATAGAACAGGTGCAGTAACTCCAGTTTTAACTGCTGAAGAACTTAATTCATCAGTTCCTGAACTTTCTAAAATTGCCAATGTAGATGCTGAGGTATTGTTTTCAGAATATTCAGAAAACATAATGCCAGAACATTGGTTAAAAATTGCTGAGAAATTAAAAGAATATTCAACTTCAAATTATTCAGGCATTATTATTGCACATGGAACAGATACAATGCATTACACATCATCGTTTCTTTCATTTGCACTTGCGGGATTTCCCATCCCAATTGCACTTGTAGGTTCACAAAGGTCTTCTGATCGTGCTTCATCAGATGCAGCTCTGAATTTAATAGGCGCAATAAAATTTCTTGTTGGCTGTAAAACAAATGGTGTGTATATCGTAATGCATCAAGATGAAAATGATGAAACAATTGCATGTCATTTAGGAACAAGAGTTAGAAAGAATCATACCAGTAAAAGAGGTGCATTTCAAACTATTGGAGATAATCCGGCATTCATTATTGTAAATGATCAAATTCAGAGAAATATGAAAGGTGAATTTTTCAAAGTCAAAGAATTTCAGCCAAGGATTAATCTAAATACAAAAGTGGCATTAGTAAAATATCATCCAGGATATGATCCCAATCTTTTGGGAAAAATTATTGAAATGAATTATAGTGGAATAATTTTTGAGGGAACGGGTTTAGGGCACATTGGAAAAACAATGTATGATAATGTAAAAAAAGCAAACGAGAAAGGCATTTTCTTAGGCATGACTTCACAATGTATTGATGGCAGAGTAAGAATGACAGTATATGAAAGCGGCCGAGATTTACTTAATTTAGGAATAATTTCTTTGGAGAATATGATTCCAGAAGTAGCATTAGTCAAAGCTATGTGGGCTCTAGGAAATTCAGAAACCCTTGAAGATGTCAAGCAGATAATGCTTCAGAATATTGCTTCTGAGATATATGATTAAAAATGAGTGATATTAATGTCTGAATTTTTCATTGAAAATATTGGATTAAAAGTTGGTCTCGAGATACATCAGCAATTATCTACTAACAAAAAATTATTCTGCAGTTGTGTACCACTTGAATCAGATGAATATACTACAAAATTTCAAAGAAAATTAAGAGCGGTTAAAAGTGAATTGGGCGAATATGATCCAGCAGCTCTTTTTGAGAGTTCAAAATCTAAAACAATAATGTATTACGCCAATCCAGAAAGTAGCTGTTTGGTAGAACAGGATGAAGAACCCCCTCACAATTTAGATGATGATGCAAAAAATATTGCACTAGTAATTTCATCCGCACTTGAATCGAATATTTTTAGTGAAATCTATCCCATGCGAAAGACAGTAATTGATGGTTCAAACACTACTGGTTTTCAGAGAACTATGTTAATTTCTCAAGGAGGACATATTGATGTTGATGGTGAAAAAATTGGCATTCAATCAATTTGTTTAGAAGAAGATGCCGCAAAACTGCTTGGCGATAAGGAAAATGTAAGAGAATACAGTTTGGATCGTCTTGGTGTTCCTTTAATTGAAATTGCGTTAGAACCTATTGAGGGAGATTCAAAAAAAATAAAAAAAATTGCGTTATCCCTAGGTAGACTGTTACGAAGTACAAAAAGGGTTACTCGTGGAATTGGTTCAATACGACAAGATGTCAATGTCTCTGTTAGGGATGGTGGAGGAGTAGTTGAAGTCAAAGGAGTACAACAATTAGACCAATTAGAAAAAGTAGTAGAATTTGAGGCTAAAAGACAACATGGTCTTGTCAAGATAGCTGAAAAATTACAAAATTCTAATTTTAGTGAAATTTCAAAAAATAATGATGTTTTTGATATAACAAATGATTTTAAGAATTGTGAATCAAAAATTATTCAAAAATCCTTAAGAGATAACTCAATTATCAAAGCAATTCGAATCAGGAATTTTGCCGGCATGTTTGGTTATTCACCATATGAAGGAATAAGATTAGGAAAGGAAATTGGTCAGATTGTAAAATTCTATGGAATTGGAGGAGTTTTTCATTCAGATGAATTACCAAATTATGGCATAGAAGAACATGATGTATCTGTTGTGAAAAAAATATTAGAAATTAACGAGACTGATGCATTTTTAATAATTGCAGCACCATTAGTAAAAATTGATTTTGCAATTGATTCTATAATTAAAAGAATAAGTCAAGCAAAGAAAGGAGTTCCTGCTGAAACCAGATTAGCTACTCAAACTGGTGAAACAATATTTCTCAGACCTCGACCAGGCGCATCACGAATGTATCCTGAAACAGATATTCCTCTAATTATTATAACAAAAAAAGAATTAGAAGATACAAAAAAGAACATTCCAAAATCATGGAATGAATCACTTAATGAGCTGCAAAAAAAATATGATTTGAATTTACAGTTGACAGAGCAGGTTTTTGATTCAGCATATTTAGAAATTTTTGAAAAAATTTGTGAAAAAACTTCTATAGTACCAACTTTCATAGCCTCAATTCTTTGTTCTACTATTACCAATCTAGAAAGAAATGGTTTGAATTCTCAATTATTACGAAATGAAGAAATTGTAAAAACTTTTGAATTTTTAACAAAAGGAAAAATTACTAAAGAATCAATTGAAATCATATTTGAAAATATTATGTCCGGAAAATCAAAAACAATTGAAGATGCAATTAAAAATACAGCTATGGAGACTGTTAGTAAAGAAGAATTTGAAAAAGTTATAGAAAATATTATCATAAATAACAAAGAAATTATTCAAAACCAAAAAGAGCGTTCAGTTAGTCCATTAATGGGAATTGCCATGAAAGAACTTAGGGGAAAAGTATCAGGTGAAATAGTAAATAGTCTTCTTTTGGAAAAAATAAAGAAGTTTTTGGAAAATAATTAGTCATAATTGTATGCGGGAAGTGGGATTTGAACCCACGAACTCCTAGAAGATAAGGATCTGAACCTTACGCCTTTGACCAGGCTGGGCGACTCCCGCAATCTAAATTTTTGAAATCTAGAATAAGTTTCTTTATTATACTGTTTTAGTTAAAATACATCAGATTAACCAATTACATAGAAAATGGAATTTAGAGAGATTTATTGTAGTAATTGTAAAAAGATTCTAGGGCGTTATAACATAAAATTCTACAGTGAAGATAAAATTGGAGAGATATTGAATACTTATCACATATCTCACATACGAAGTGGTCATCAAGTTACAATAAGAAAATTTGTCAAGAATACTAGATTATAATTTTAATTTTTCAATAGCTTCAGATAAAGTAGAAATTCTTTGAACGTTTTGATCAGAAATGTGTTGATTCCATGGTTGTGAGTATAGAAAAACATTTTTTTTACGTTTTAAAAATTTAATTGCATTTAGTGGAGAATCATCAATAAAAACATCATAATCTAAATCTGCTTTCATTGGACCATCAATTACTGAAACATAATTTTGATAAGTTACATCGTGTAATTTAAGCCAATTTTTTACAAAAGAATCAGTTGAGGGTTCTCGAGCTGTAACAATGTCAACCTGTCCAAAATTTGAAAGATTTTGTGTGGTTATTGACAAACCATTTTCTGTTGGAGGAATATAGTTCCAGTTTTTCCAACATAAAGTTAGCTCTTCATAAAAGTCATATCTATTAATTTTGAATTTTTTCCAAAAATCCCAATTGGTTATATCATCTTTAGAAATACTAGGTCTGATTTTATTACTGTAAATTAGCCATGATTCAATTACATCAGCTAGTACACCATCGACATCTAAAGCAATTTTCAATTTTATTACCTATTATTCATTAGATTTTTGGAATTCATCTAAAAGATTTTTTTGACGTTTACTAAGTTTTTTTGGAATATTAACAACAATTCGTATGTATTGATCTCCTCTACTTCTTGAATTCATATGTGGTACACCTCTGCCTTTTAATTTTATGATGGTATTTGGTTGACTACCAGATTCTACTTTAATTTTTTCAGTTCCATCCAAAGTTGGAACTATGATTTCATGACCTAAAGCAGCATCAATCATAGATATGTCTTGATCATAAAAAATGTCCATACCATCTCTCTTGAATTTTTGGTGAGATTGAACTCTAATTCTAACAATTAAATCTCCATTTATTCCTCCAGGTATTTCATTTCCTTCTTCTGGAACAGTATAATCCCCAGAATCTACACCGGGAGGAATATCAAATGATATTTTTTTGGTACCTTTCTTCCTACCGTTTCCCTTACATTCACTGCATGGTGTTTGTATGATTGAACCTTGTCCCTTACATGTTGAACAAGGCTCTACTGTAACAAATGATGCAAATCCCATGCTTCTACTCCTACGTACCTGACCTTGACCATTACATGTTGAACAAGTATTCTTCTTTGTACCAGGTTTACATCCAGAACCATTACAGATTTCACATCGTATTTCTTTTTGTAAATTGATTTCCATTTTTTTACCATGAAGAACATCTTCAAGAGTTACTGAAGTTTCATAAAGAATATCAGAACCTCTTTGTTGTCTATAACTAGATCCTCCTGTTCTACCAAATATAGATTCAAAAATTGAATCAAACCCACCACTTCTTCCAAATAGATCACTAAAGTCATCACGTGCACCTTGAAAAATATCATCATTGCTATATCTTCCATCTACACCAGCATGACCATGTTGATCGTAAACTTTTCTTTTTTCAGGATCCGAAAGAACACCATATGCCTCAGAAATTTCTTTAAAGTGCTCTCCAGCTTCAGTAGATTTATTACGATCGGGATGAAATTTTAACGCTAGTTTCCTATATTGTGCTTTAATTTCATTAGATGGGGATGTTTTTGAAACCCCTAAAACCTCATAATAATCACGTTTTGCAGCCATAAATCATTCTCTAATTGTAATTGATGTATAAATTGTTGAATTTGTTAGTTTTTAGCTTCATCAGTTGAAGATGATTCAGAATTTTGCTGAGTATTATTTTGTTCTTGTTGATTATCTGCTCCAGTATTTTGTTGATCTGAACCAGATTGAGATGCA
The DNA here is from genome assembly GCA_046712755.1 of Nitrosarchaeum sp. Lineage (GTDB taxonomy): Archaea > Thermoproteota > Nitrososphaeria > Nitrososphaerales > Nitrosopumilaceae > Nitrosarchaeum. Next base: position 13,179 of record JBKKCM010000026.1, read on the forward strand.
ACATTTTTGTAAAGTTCGGTTGTAATTTCATTCACTAGTGATTTTAAAGTATCAAGTTTTGGTTTAAGTTCATCAATTTCCTTATCAAGTGATTCTTTAACTTCTTTTACCGCATCAGTAATTTTAATTCCCTGTTCTTGTGAGATTTTATCTTTAAGATCATGATTGACAAGTTTTTCAACAGTGTAAATAAAACTTTCAGCTTCATTTTTTAGATCAATTTTTTCTTTTTTCTTTTTATCTTCATCGGAGAATTTTTCAGCATCTTCTTTTAGTTTTTCAATTTCTGCTTTTGATAATTTTGAATTAGATGAAATGGTAATTTTTGCTTCCCTTTTTGTGCCAAGATCTTTTGCAGCTACATTGATTATTCCATTTGCATCAATGTCAAATTTTACCTCAATTTGAGGAATACCCCTTGGAGCAGGTGGCAAGTCTGTAAGATTAAAACTTCCCAAAGAAACATTATCAGTTGCCATAGGTCTTTCTCCTTGGACTACATGGATTGTTACTGCTGTTTGGTTATCTGCTGCAGTAGTGAAAACTTTACTTTTTGATGTAGGTATTGTTGTATTTCTTTCAATTAATGGTTCTCTTACTCCACCCAAAGTCTCGATTCCTAATGTTAATGGAGTTACATCAAGTAATACAATATCGCTAGTTACATCACCAGCAATAATTCCTGCCTGAATTGCTGCACCCATTGCCACTGCTTCCATTGGATCTATACCAGATTCAGGTTCTTTTCCAAGTACTTCAGCAACAAATTTTTTCACTGATGGCATTCTTGTTGGTCCCCCAACCATTACAATTTTGTTAATATCAGATTTTGGTAGTTTAGAATCTTCAAGTGCTTTTTCTATAGAAGGTTTACATCGTTGAATGATAGGTCGAATTAATTCATCAAGTTTTGCTCTTGTTATTCTTAGTTCAAGATTCTTTGAACCTGATGAAGGATCATGAGAAATGAAAGGAAGGTTAATGTCAGTTTCCATAACTGTTGAAAGTTCAATCTTTGCTTTTTCTGCAGCCTCTCTAATTCTAGCCATTGCAGTAGTATCTTTAGAGAGATCAACTCCCTCTTTTTTCTTAAATTCATCAAGAACATAATCAATTACAACTTTATCCATATCTGTTCCACCTAATTGTGTGTCACCAGATGTACTCATTACTTCAAAGACACCACCGCCCATTTCCATTATTGTGACATCTAGTGTTCCTCCACCAAAATCAAATACAAGAATTTTCATGTCTTCTTTTGTTTTATCTAATCCAAATGCCAAAGATGCAGCTGTTGGTTCGTTTATTATTCTTACAACATCAAGACCAGCAATAGTTCCTGCATCTTTAGTTGCTTGACGTTGGTTATCATCAAAATATGCTGGAACAGTGATTACAGCTTTTTCAACTGGTTCACCTATAAAGGCTTCAGCATCTTTTTTTATTTTTTGAAGAATAAATGCTGAAATTTGTTGAGGTTTGTAATTTTTATCTTGGATTTTAAAAATATAATCAGAACCCATCTTTCTTTTTGCTGCAGCAATAGTACTGTCAGGATTGGTTACAGCTTGTCTTCTGGCAGGTTCACCTACCAAAAGTTCACCGGTTTTAGTAAATGCTACAACCGAAGGAAATGCTTTACCACCTACCGTAGCACCCTCTGCTGCGGGAATAATAGTTGGTTTTCCACCCATTATTACTGCAGCCGCAGAATTGCTTGTTCCTAAATCTATTCCTATTATTTTAGTCATTTTATTTCATCCTTAATTTTTTGATATTTCTACCAGTGTAGGTCTAATAACTCTCTTATGAGAAATATATCCTTTCCTAAGTTCTTTTGTAATTGTATTATCATCTAGCTCAGAATCAGTAATAATGGATATTGCTTCATGAAAATTCGGATCAAAGATTTCACCTAATGCATCTATAGGAGTCACGTTATATTTTACTAACAAAGAATCCATATTTTTCAAAATAGAATCCAATCCTTCTGTATTGATCTTACTTTCTGTAAATACTTGTTTAGCTCGTATAAAATCATCATAAATTTTTAAAAAATCTAACATGAATTCATCAATTTTTGTATTTACACCTTTTTCAATATTCGATTGTGTTTTTCTATTTAGATTTTGATAATCTGCTAATACATGTTTGATTTTTTCCTCATAATCTTGTACTTTTTGTTTTTCTTTTTCCAAAAGATTTTCTAATTGATCAACAGTTAGATTTTCAGCAACAGATTGTGTTGAATCATCACATGAATCATTGATTTGATTCTTAGAAATTACATTAGCTGAAATTTCATCTGGATTATTTTCATCTGACAATTCAAACATAATGATCGATTAGCTAATTTATACTCTTATTGAGTAATTTCACATAAGGGATTAGCTTTAATTACAATAATATTGGTATCTTGTTTATTTTTTTCTATATTTTCAAAATCTATTTTTGAGCATGCGACAATAATGGTAGTTTTGTCACTATGAAATAAGTCAGAATTTGGATGTTCGTAAGCTTCAACATCACCAATGTAATCACGTAATTTTGAAGTTAAATTCTGTAACATTTCAATTTTATCTCCACGCATTTCATGTTGATCAAGTGTCCACGATAACGCAATTTTTGTTCTGCTGGCTTTCAGATCATTTTTCTTTAATGTAGAACGGATTTCATCAATTAGTTTCTTAATATAACCATCAATTCCCTTAACACTTCCATTGATTAGATACATGAGTGTATTTGCACTTTCAAATGAGGAACCTAGTGATTTTAGGTCAAATAGTCCACTAACCATATTGTCTAAGAAAATTTCTTGAAAATCGTCTGAAGAAAGATCATTTTTTGTAACGTCATCTTGTACGTATCTGCAAACTTCTAGAATGCTACTAAGACTAGAAAATCTAGATAATACATTAATTGCATGAAGATGCTCAGAAGAAGAAATGGCTACAAATTTTTTTTCTTTTTTTCCAGTTGTCAAAAGATCAGCCAATACAGAATCCTCTTTTCCATTAAAAGAACCAATGATCTTTGGTTGTTGATTAAGATCTTCCAAAGGATAATAAAAGTAGGAAATTTGCTTTCCTACTTCAAGACCTGTTACATGTTCAAGTAGTGAAATGTTTTCATTATTACCACCAAAACCAGTTGGTAGAGTGTAAATTACAGAGCTGTTTTTTTTTAGAGAAGTTGTAGCGTCTTTGAATTTTGAATGAATTTCAGTTTTGATGTCTTGTCCTGTTTTTCTAATTCTTGGCGTAAAGAAGAGATATTGAGCTTTTGAAATAGCTACATCGATTGGCTCCATAGCCAATAAGGGTTCATCTTCTTTTAGAGAAGATACATTTGGGTAAGTTTTAGCTATTTCTGCTTTTAGAGAAATTGCCGATGGTGTTGATTCATCAATAATGTATACATCTGCTCCCTTTATTGCCATCTGACATGCAATGGCATAACCTTCGGTACTAAGTCCATAAACAACAACTTTTGCTCCCCCCATTATACATAAGGCTAGTAATAGACTAAGAAAAACTTATTGAACTTACCATAATAATGGAAAATACTTGAAAATATGGATTGATATTCTAACTCCTAAACAATTATTGTTTTCTGAACCAATGATTGAAAAATTAAGGAAAAAACATGATGTTTTGTGTACCTCGCGATCATATGATGAAGTCTCCAAACTTGCAAAAATTCGAAACTTTGACCTAGTTTGCGTTGGAAAACATGGGGGAAGTAAAAAATATGGTAAACTTAAGGCCAGTATTAACCGTATAAAGAAACTATCTTTGTTAATTGATAAGTTTTCTCCAGAATTGGCAATTAGTTTCTGTTCTCCTGAAGCAGCAAGAGTATCATTTGGTATGGGAATTAAACACATTGCATTTTGTGATTCACCACATGCTAATGCAGTAATGAAGTTGACATTACCTTTAATTCAAAAATTATTAATACCATGGATTATTCCCAAGAAAGAATTTTCAAAATATGGAATAGACACAAAAAATATTATTCCATACAGAGCAATTGATGCATCTGTTACAATAAAAAGAAGTGTAACCCAGAAAGATTCTTTACCATTTAAAAACAATCATAGGAAGAATATTCTGATTAGAGTAGAAGAAGAACAAGCGTCATATACATCAAAATCAAGAATAATAATTACAATAATAAAAGAAATTGTAAATGAATTTGATGGAGAAAATATTGTCATTCTTGGAAGATATACCGAGCAAATTAAAAACCTAAGAAAATTATTTGGTAAAAAAGCAAAAATTCTGAAGATGTCATTTGATGGAAAATATTTATTAAATAATACTGATGTTTTTCTAGGATCAGGAGGTACTATGACAGCGGAATCGGCTTTACTTGGAGTTCCAACTATTTCCTATAATGCAGTACCAAATATTGTTGAGAGGTATTTAGTAAAAAATAATCTTGTAAAAAGAGAAACAAACCCAAAAAAAATTAACAAAATTATCAAAAAATTCCTTAAATCATCTGATAATAATTATAGAAAAAGGGCAAGAAAAATTTCAAACAGTATGGAAGATCCCATTCAAAAATTAATTCAAGTTATTAGGGAATAATTATGAATTGATTTTAGGTTAGAAATAAACGTAAATAAAAAGTTCATTAAGGGAATTAGAGTGCTCGTTTTAGCAGCCCGGTAGTGTAGCGGTCAAGCATAGGGGCCTTTGAAGCCCTTGACCCCAGTTCGAGTCTGGGCCGGGCTACTATATTTAAAAAAACATCTACTGGAACATGAATATAATACCATGAATTTTTAGATGGTAACAAATGACTGATATCATTTTAGGAATGGGAGAAGTAGGTTCAACTCTGTTTGAATTACTTGTTCAACGTGGTTTTAATTGTGTGGGAATAGACAGTGATAAATCAAAATGTAAAAATTATTCTGAAAATATTCACATAGAGAATCCAGAATATCTACACGTTTGTCTTCCAGGAGAATTAAATGAATTTATAGAAATTACGACTAGTTGGATTAACAAAATTAACAACTTGCAAGTTGTTATTATTCATTCTACTGTAAGGCCAGGTACTACAAAAAATCTTCAAGACAAATTTGATTTGCCTGTTTTATTTTCTCCAGTACGTGGAGTACATAGAAGATTTTTAGACGATATAAAAAAATACACAAAATTCATCTCTTCAGATAAGGCTGAAATTAGTCCTAAAATTAAATTAGAATTAGAGAAAAGATTTCAAAAAATACAATGGATGTCTACTACTAAAACTGCTGAATTGGCAAAAATTTTAGTAGATACAACATATTATGGATGGTTAATCAATTATGCTCAAATTACAAAAATGATTTGCGACAAAGAAAAAATAGATTTTGATGAGATGTGGAAATTTGCAGATGAAATTCATGAAAATTTAGGAAACAGACCAAAGATGTATCCTGGAATAATAGGAGGTCATTGTATCATACCAAATCTAAGTTTAGCAAAATATGATAATTTAGATGTAATTAAAAAAATAAATGAACTATACAAGAATTTTAATGATGTTAAAAATCCTAATAATTAAAAGTCTAATTTTGTAAGTAATTTTGTTGCAATTATGAAAAGTAAGGATGCAATAGCAACTAAAACGCCCATCTCCATAATTATAAATTCTGTAATATTACCAAAAATGCCAGCACGTATCACATCAACCAAATAAGTAAGGGGGTTTAGGTAAAAAGCGGTTCTAAGAGGTTCTGGTGAACCCGAAGCTGGATAAAATGCAGTACTAACAAATGCAAGGAATAGAAAAACAGTGTTAATTATGACGTTAAATCCCTCACTAGAACGTAATCTGGTAGAAATTATTGATGCAATTGAGCCAAATAAAATAGAACCAATGATTGCAGCAAAAATAATCATAGGAATAGTAATCACAGTAAATTCAATTGATTCAAAAAATACAGGATAGCCAACAAGTGCAATCAAAGATGCACTTACTAATCCCACAATTCCAATAGTGCAAATATTACTCAAAATATAATCAGTTCGTGTAAACGGGCCTGACATTATTTGCTCAAACATTCCATGTCTCCTATCATTCCAAATTATTATTCCTGAGATAAGAGTACTATTCATGATGTTAAATCCGATCATGCCAGATGCCAAAAATGCAGGATAATCAATACTTTTGTTACCAAAAGGTACTTCATCAATTAATGATGTGTAAGCATAACCAGCAACAAAAATATAGATTAAAGGAAACACTACTTGCCAGATTAAAAATCCAGGGTTAATGGATATTGTTAAATTTCTATTAACAAGTCTAATTATTGGATGCATTATCACTCACCATTTTTAAAAAGATCTCCTCGAGATTTGTAGGAACTGCAGAGAGATCCTCTATCTCAATTTGATTATCATTTAGAATTCGTAAAACTTGTAATAATACCAATTCAGATTGTTCTGAACGAATTATAATATTTGTTCCATTATCAAAATCAATTTCGCAATCAATAATATCTGAAAGAAAAGTTGTTATTTCATTTTGTTTTTCTAGCAAATGAATTTTTATAGTTTTTTCTTTTCCAAATCTATTTTTTAAAGCCTCAGGTGTATTTACAGTAAGAATTTTTCCTTTATCTATAATAGCTATTTCATCACAAAGATATTCTGCTTCCTCCATTATGTGTGTGGTAAAGAATACAGTCAACCCGGATTTCACCTGATTCTTTATATAATCTAGCAATGTTCGTCTAGCTGAGGGATCTAAACCTACAGTTGGTTCGTCAAGAAACAACAACTCCATATCGTGCATAAATTCTCGTGCAACTTGGACTCTTCTTCTTTGACCTATCGAGAGTTCATCATTCTTCGTATTTTTTATGGATTCCAAGTCAAATGCAGTAAAAATTTCTCTTAGTTTATTTTTTCTTTTTGTGCCATGGAGTCCCCACATTAAACCATAAAGGTCGAGTGCCCTTTCCACCGTTAGATTAGCTTCAAAACTAGGTTGCTGGAATACAACTCCTATTTTCTTTCTAATCTCAGAATGAAACTTGACGATATCCTTTCCAAAGATCTGCACCTTACCCGCAGATGGACTAATAAGGGTCGTGAGGACTTTTATTG
>JBKKCM010000027.1:0-3194 GCA_046712755.1 Nitrosarchaeum sp.
AAACTAGACGCAGTGATTCTATATGGTGATTTTTCTGCTGATGGAATTCCATACATACTGGTTTTTGCAGGAACTATACTGCTGTCATATTTGTAGCCGTTATTAATTAAATCATCAATAGCCCACGAGCTTTGTTCATTTAAGGAAAATGTGGGAGCTCTAAAACCTATCACCTTTCTTGAAATAAGTTTTTCAAATTTTTGTAGTTCCTGTATGAAAATTGATCTAAAGTTTGGAGAGTCTAATCTGGTATGGCTCATAGTATGAAAAGCAATCTCATGCCCACCAGATAGAATACTATCAGATATTTCGGGGTTATTTTCTAAGAGATCTCCTACAAGAAAAAATGTGGCTTTTGAATCATTTTTTCTTAATAGATTTAAGATTTTATCAAGACCTTGAAACATGGTGGGAATTTTTTGTTTCTCAGAAACAAAAGGTGCGATAAGCTGTGGATGATACCAATCTTCAAAATCTATTCCAAGTAAATTCATTTAAAATATCACAATCCTGAATAAAATGACTTTTTGTATAATATATTCCCAATTATAGATTAAATTTTCAATAATTATGAAGAAATTTGTCTTGAACATATAGATTAAGGTAAATTCAGACTCAATAAATAATATTATCAACATTTTTAATCAAAATTATAGAGATTACAAAAAATGGGTAAAGTGTACATGGTTACAGAGTATAAGATCGATGCAATTGATGGAAGTACAAATAGGGTAAAATGGGAAATGGATGCACTTGGTAGGAAAGGGTTTAACAGTATTTCATTAATAGATAAGTTTGACAAGACAAAAATTTCAAAAATTCATGATGGTTTGGTGCACGCACAACAATTTAGTGGAAGATTTTTGGATAAGGCTAGATATATAGCTGATGCGCATGGTTTAGCATATGTACACTTAGATCATTTATCATATGGATATTCTAGTCATTCATGGAGGAAATGGTTCTGTAAGGCAAAATCTTATCACTTTAAAAAATTAGAAAATAAAATTTTTAAAAAAGCACAACATGTTTTTTGTGCAGGGGAAAATATTTTTGAGCAAGTAAAAAAAATCCAAAATGTAACTCTTGTTAGAAATGCAGTTTTTTTAGAACATTTCAAACCAACTGATTGTAAAATTCTTAAAGTTGCATTAGTTGGTCCTTTTGTCAAAGGAAAAATAAATTATTTTGGTCTAGATATGATAAAATTTGTTGTTAAAAAATTTCAAAATACAGAATTTGTTTTTATTGGACCGACAGATCAACAATTTCAAAATGAATTAAATTTTAAAAATACAAAATTTCTTGGTAAAGTTGACAATTACATTGAAACATTAAGAAGTTGCAGTGTATTATTAGCTCCCTATCCAGAATATGCATATTATCTTGGATCAAAAACTAAATTTTTGGAAGCTGCTGCATGTCATATGCCAATAATCACAACACCTGTAGGAAACATTGATTTTCAAAATGATTATGTATGCATAGGAAAAACGAAGGAAGAACTAGTAAATCAAATGCGTTATTTAGAAGATGAGAATGTAAGAGCAGATCTTGGTAGAAAATTACGAAGTGAGATTTCAAAAAAATACAATGCTGAAATAGAAATAGACAAAGTAATAAAAATATACAATGAATTAAGTTAAATTCAAAAAACATCAAATAATTCTAAAAAAAGATAAAAATTGAATGAATTCATGTTTCTATAATGTAACTCTTACAGTACTTGCAAAATTTAGTTAAAATTAATATGCACAGTAGTAAATAACAAATTACTTGAAAATAGTTGCTATCATTCCAGCTCGTGGCGGTTCAAAAGGTATTCCGCTAAAAAATATCAAAAAATTATCGGGTAAACCCTTAATTGAATATACAATTAATGTAGCACTGAGATCCAAAAAAATTAACAAAATAATCGTAAGTACTGATAATGAAAAAATTGCTAGAATCTCTAAATCTTTAGGTGTCGAAGTTCCATTTTTGAGACCTAAAAAAATTTCTAGTGATTCTTCAAATACGGTAGATTTGGTTAAACATGTAATAAAAAAACTGGAGGAAGACAAGTTTATTCCAGATATTATAACAATTTTACAACCTACATCACCATTTCGTACATCCCAGATGATTGACAAATCAATTGAACTGTTAAGAAAATCTAATTCTACATCCATAATTTCAGTTGCAAAAATAAAAAAACATCCTTACTCATCTTTTCGGTATTGTGACAAATATCTAAAACCATTTAATAGGGATTTCTTAAAATTCTATCAAAGGCAATTGTTCCCTGAATTACTCTATCCTACTGGTGCAATCTATACATTTTGGACTTCTACATTAACAAAGTACAATTCATTATATGGACCTAGAATCAAACCTATGATTATTAATAATGAAATTATTAATTTAGATATAGATAGTGATTTTGATTTTTTTATAGCAGAAATGTGTAAAAAATATTGGAAAAAGTCAAGATTAAATCGAATTAGATAAATTCACTAAAAAAAGTACAAGTATAATTTTTAATTATTTTTTAGATAAGATTAAAAATCGTTTAATTTGTAACTTACTTGTCATGAAAAAAACCCATAAAAAAACTATAATTAAAGAATTAAAAAATAGATCTATTTTGGTAACTGGGGGAGCAGGCAGTATTGGATCTGTTTTGGTATCTCATTTATTAGAATATCCTGTAAAATCAGTCAGAGTTTTGGACATTGATGAGTATGCTTTGGCCAAACTAGACAAAAAACTAAAAGATCCCAGATTAAGAATTCTCCTTGGAAGTATTTTAGATCAAGATAGACTAGACATGGCAGGAGATGGAATCGATATTGTTTTTCATCTTGCAGCAATCAAAAATATTGAGATTTCGGAATTCAACCCAATCGAAACAATTGATACCAATGTAAATGGGACAGCAAATGTAATCAAGATGCTAATAAAAAAGAGGCCTCTAAAGTTCCTCAATATCAGCACCGACAAGGCAGCTGATGCATCAACGCTTTATGGAAACACAAAGCAATTAGGAGAACGACTAACAAGTTGGGCAGGTTTTCACATCAAGGGTACAAAATCTGCCACAGTTAGATTTGGAAATGTCATGGAGTCAAGAGGAAATGTTTTTGAAATTTGGAATGAAGAGAAACAGAATAACAAGCCACTGTCAATAACTGAGCCTTCTATGCAGAGATATT
>JBKKCM010000028.1:0-5015 GCA_046712755.1 Nitrosarchaeum sp.
GTACTATTCTCTCTCTGATTTCAGGAGAATTCTCTTTCCATAGTTTGATCCAAGTTTTGTCTTGTATACTAGGCATATCGATTTTAATAAAATCCCCTTTAATAACTGATTTCAGTGAGCCGCACTATACTCAGACGAATAATGAGGTCAAAAATACCACATGTTAACTGAACAGATGTCTTGATCATATGATTTCAAAGATTCATCATAAAAACTGATTAGATATAATTTATTCATATTTATATCGATATACACGGTAAACCTGATCTGAATTTTTTAAATAATGTTGCCAGTTATCTGCCAACCCATTTGTTATGTCTGAGAAAAATTCCTGTATGCTCGGATGCAGTCTGTCATGTATTTCCTGACCCACGAGGATTTGATTTGGTTTTGCCAAATCTTGAATCTTTGATGCTAAATTCATGGTAGGTCCCAACAAGTCAACGTATGCCATTTTTTCATCAGCTCCGTACCTAACTATTACGTTTTTACCAAAATCAATACCAATCTTTATGCTAATCTCTGACAGTCCTGCTTTTTCAATTAAGATGGGATTGATTCCTTGATTTACTACCTTCATCATAGATTCTGCACAACCCACCGCATTGTCTACAGTCTGAAACGAATTCGTTTCGTTTTCTACAAAATATCCTATTACTGCATCGCCTACAAATTTGAGAACATGCCCATTATGTGCATTTATTACATAAGCCATTTCCTGAGAAAATGAGCTTATCAGGGTTGATAATTTATCTGATGGTAACTCTGCACTCATTTTTGTAGAGCCTACAAGATCCACATACAGAATTACCATGTTTATTTGCTGAAACACATTTTTTCTTAGAAATTTTTCAGACGAATCAATAGTCCTCGTATATTCATATCCATTTTCCAAGGCATTGTTAATCCTATTTTGCACATTTTTTATCAGTGTAGTCGAGTCAACTATTATGTCTGCTTCTTTTCTGCTCAAAAGTACGTCTATTATGTTTGGTTTTTGACTGAAACTTTTTTCTTTTGCATCAGTATATTCTGCCTGTTGTTTTGCTTTTGCATCAGTGTACTCTAATTGTTGTTTTTCTTTTGTATCAGTGTATTCTGCCTGTTGTTTCTGTTCCTGTTTGGTCTTTGCTTTAGCGTCTTTATCAAGTATCACATATACAATGATAACAATACCAATAATTATTGCAGAAGTTATAATCGAAAGATTTGATAGATTAGAAAAAGATATCTGGGCTTCATTTGAACGATCGTTTAATAGTGTGTATTCTGTGTTCTCGATTTCTTTTATTGTCTGTCCAATCTCATCCATCAATTGCCTTCCTTTTGCAATCGATGCACTTTCTACAAATTGATTAGTCTTCTCAGCATTTATAAATGCAATATGTCTATTTACAGTTTCAGTTTTTTGTGCTATTAAATTCTCAAGATCTAGAATTTTTTGTTTGACAGGGATGTATGTTTCTAGATCTTTAAGTTCATTTACTGTTGCGTTGACATTCATGACTGCCGTATTATAATATTCAAGAAAATCTTGATTTTTTGTAATAACATACGCCCGTGAACCTTTCTCAATATCTTGCATGATAGATAATGTCGAGGCAATCTTGTTAATTACAAGATAAGTATGCTGAACTAATTTCTGATTCTCATCTAGATCTACAATCAATTGATTTATGACATATCCGCTTGTAAGAATTATTACAGAAATAACAATTAAACCTAAAACTGATTTCTTATTTGCTGAAACTTTCATTTACTTTTTCTGTTAATTAACTACACCAGAGGGTAACGACACCGCCGCTTGCGATGTTAATTGTTTCCCAATTTTTAATGTTATATCTGAAACAGAAATCAATATTACGAGTATATGCGATACGAGTGTTTTTTTCATGTATGTCATTAGCCGTATAATTTGGAGGTGTGGTATAAGTAGCACTGACAAACTTGTCGATAATACTAACACACATGTACATGAAAATAACTCAAACGTAAGCACTGCTTAATAGCATCCATGAACAAACTATGAGATGGATAATTCAACCCATCTGATTTCAGAAAAGATTGAAACAGTTGAAAATTACAATAAAGATCGAGAAATTTCCATATGTGAAATAATGAAAAACAATACATCAAATATCCTCCAGAAACTCGAAGTAGAAGTTCCCATTATTTTTCAAAATTACTCAGATCTATATTCCAGATATCTTCATTCAATGCAAGATCTGTTTGGAGTTTGCCATTTAGCAGAAAAGCAGTATTTTGACAAGATGCACGTTGATCAAAAGGTCTTGAAATCCTTTGATGAGCATTGGAAATTCATGACAAATATTGCAGAATCACAAATTGGCTTATCTACAAATTTTCTAAAATCTTATGTCCAGTTTAGATTATCGCTTATTGATTCTTGGGATGAATATACTCACGCTGCAATGAATACATATGCCAAAATGCTATCACGGTTTATTCAAGAATAAAAGTCAATTGCTGACAATCTAAAACACTAAATGAATATGTTGTAATTCATACCACATCATTATTCTAACCATACCCAACTTTTTACGCATGTGAGAGGCATTAAAGGGTCAATACATTCTACTCTCTAACTGTAGAACAAGGATTTACAAAATAAATTGAAAATTTTACCAATTACTTAGATTATTTCATGTAATTTCATGTGAAGGTTTAATCTTTCTAAAGCTTGCATAAATTCCCACGTCATAAATAATTTTTATTAGTCCTCCAATTACAAATGGTGCAGAAAACCACAGAGAGTGTATTATTGCCCCAGTTATAGATGGGCTAATAGATTGAGCAATATTTCTTGATGTATTTGTTATTCCGGAAGCTGCCGTTCTCTCATTTTCCTCAACAACTGCAACAATGTACGCTTGTCTTGTTGGCACGTCCATCTGAGACAAGCCCATTCTAGCCAAATACAACACTAGTGCAATATGAAAAGTAGGTGCGATTGCAACTAGAATTAAAAGAATGTTTGATGGAATATGAGTAAAAACCATAGTGTTAATCAATCCTATCTTATCTGCAATTTTTGCTGCAAAGAAAAATGAAATTGCAGTAAGTACACCTGCAACTGAGAAGATTATTGATAGCGTAGTAAGATCAACTCCAAACTTTGTGAAAAACCAAAAAGCAACAATACTTTGGATTACAAAACCGCCAGCAAACGAATCCAATGCAAATAAAGATGATATTTTAAGGATTATTTGTTTTGATTTTGGGGATAGATTTGATGAAAATGTTTTCGAGTCAGGTATTTTTTTAACTTCAATCTCTTTTGAAAAGAAAAAATAAATCAGAGTAACAGCAATTCCTGCAAGTATGTAAATCAAAAAGAGGGGTTTGAATGAGTCTATTGTTGAAAATCCAAAGTTTTCTTGCATGATTTGTGGCAAAGAAGATAACAAAACTCCTCCAGCCATTGCAAGAGTTCCAATTATGTTGTAAAGTGCAAAGACCGTATTTCTTTTTTTGATATTCTTTACAGTTTGTGGGAGAATTGCCTGCTCTAATGACAAAAATGCTCCAGTTTCTGATCCGGTTACATTGATTGTTCCAATAAATGCAGCAATGATTAAGGCAAAATAATTTTCAGTGGTAAAAAACACACCGCCTGAAGCTGCCATTAATGATGCATAGATTATCAATACTTTTTTTCTTCCAATACGATCTGCAAAAAAACTGGAAAACAGATTGAAAATTATGCTATTTACAAGAGTTGCTGATAAAATAAATCCGATTAAAAGTTCATCAAATCCAAGCAAGTTCAGATAAATTGCCAGAATCATGCTCAAAAATCCATAAGAGAATGTCCTGACTATTCTGGCAGAAATTATTAATTTGCCATCTTTTGTCAACCAATTTAAAATCAAATCATTTACACTGATGTTAAAGTGAAATTAGTCCTTTACTCTTGAAAGTTATTGTAATGTCCATCTATATCCAGACCGATAATGAGGTCAAAATATTCTATATTCTAACTGTAAATCGTCAAATGAACCTAAAACACTAGAGAATCAAAATGTTCCTTGAGTGGCGCTCACAAAGCACGCACTCAAAGAGTATCTCCGCAGAAAACTCGATAAATAAAATCACGCTTAGTCATTAAAAAGTATTCCTGAGCATAGATATGAGATTTTTATTGAGTAATCACAAAGTGACAAAGATGAAAAGGCAGTATTTGCTTATCATGGCATTAGGAATTTTCAGTGCAGCATTATTGCCAAGTGTTTACTCTACACCAACTGTTGAAATTTTAATGGAAAAGACTACTTTTAGATACTGTGAAAAATTATTTTACACTATACAAGTTTCAGAAGTTACAGGAGAACCTGCAATTATCCACATTAGAGACCAAGTAGGCAAAGGAAGTAGTGCAATTTCGATTCCAATATCCAATCAAACAAATCCAATTCCTTCAATGATTCCTTTTGAGGCAGAAATTTTTCCACTAGGCAAATATTTCATAGATGTCGAATATGCAGGTGCAAAAAACAGTGCAGAATTTGATTTAATTGATTCAGAAAATGTCTGCATTCCTGCATTGATGAAACAAGTTGCATTTAGTTGGATTAATGACAAAATGTCAGATGGATTTTTCATAGATGCAATAAACAAATTTGTAGACAAAAACACTATCAACATACCAGATAAAATAAATGAAAAAAATCTTGAGAGCATACACATTCCAAAATGGATAAAAAATACAGTAGGATGGTGGCTTGAAGACAAAATTTCAGATAATGAATTTTCTCAAGTAATTCAATACCTAATTAATAAAGAGATTATTGTAATTTAAAAATGAACCATACTATCTAGAATAGTTTTTACTAAGATTGAATTAATTTTTGCTCTTACTTGCTTTTGACATTATAGCCAGTACAAGTCCAATAATACCTGCAATAATAAATGAACCAACTAGTCCAATAATTAATTGAGTTCCCAGTCCTCTAGCAGGAGTTTCAGAAATTGGTTCAGCTACACATACACCATCT
>JBKKCM010000029.1:0-34588 GCA_046712755.1 Nitrosarchaeum sp.
ATTTCATTTTCATGATGAGGAAATATCAAATCCCTACCTCCGCCATGTATGTCAAAATTTTCTCCAAGGTATCTTATGCTCATTGCAGAGCATTCTATGTGCCATCCTGGTCTGCCTTTTCCCCATGGGCTATCCCAGAGTGGTTCGACATCTGAAAACTTCCACAATACAAAATCTAGAGGATCTTTTTTTGCCTCATCCACTTCAATTCTTGCACCTGATTGCAGTTCATCTATCTTCTTTTTTGATAATTTGCCGTATTGGGGAAACTTTGATACTGAGAAATATACCCCATTCTTTGTTACATATGCTATGTCTTTTTCAATTAGTTTCTTGATAAAATTTTCAATATCCTCTATGTGCTCAGTTGCTTTGGGATAGTTTGTTGCACGCTTTACGTTTAATCCATCAAAATCTGTAAAATAGTTTTGAATGTACCTTGAACTAATCTGTTCTGTAGTTGTATTTTCTAATTTTGCACGATTTATTATTTTATCATCCACATCTGTAAAGTTCTGAATAAAGTCCACCATGATCTCCTTACTCTCCAAATATTTTCTTAGAACATCAAAAACAATTATCGTCCTTGCATGTCCTATATGTGATTCATCATAAACTGTAACCCCGCACAAGTAAATTCTCACCTTTTTTGAAATATCTAGCATTTGCTCTGAATTACTAAGTGTGTCTTGCAGTTTCATTGTTCATCCTCAAAGGGTTTTTGTTGTGTTTCTCTCTTGTGTATGCTGTTAAGATGCAATTGGTACACTTTTTCAACAATTTGTTTTTCAACTTGTAATGTTTCAACAGTTTTTTCAACTGAAAATTTTTTGTCAAAAATACAATAAAGTATAGAATCTATATCTTCATATGACATTCCTAATTCCTTTTCAGCTTCGTGTTCTTTCCATAGATGTGGACTACTCTTTTTTTCAATGACGCTTTGAGGTACCCCTAAAAATTTTGCAATCTCTCTTACTTGTAATTTGTATAATGAAATTATTGGAACTAAATCTGATGCACCATCTCCATATTTTGTAAAATATCCCATCAAATACTCACTTTTATCACTTGACCCTAATACCAAATAGTTTTTTGCATTTGCGTAATAATACAAAATATTTGCTCTTATCCGTGCTCTGAGATTTCCCTTAGCCCAGTCATTTGGTTCAAGATAATGTAGATATTCATTTACAATTGGATTGATATCGATTAATTTGTATTCTAATCCCGTAAGTGCTATCATTCTCATTGCGTCTTCTGTCTCTATGCTTGGTGTGATCTGTGTATCCGGCATTATTACTGCGAGTGTTTTTTCTTTTAGTTTTCTTTTGCATATGTAAGCTAAAACAGCTGAATCAATCCCACCACTCAATCCTAAAATTACTCCCACTGCATGATTCTTTTCTATTTGTTCTATCAAGAATTTCTCAATTAATTCGGTAATTGCAGAATAGTCTTGATTTATTATTTCATTAATGATGTCTTGGTTCAATAATTAATTTGCAGAATACGTGAGAATAAAAATTGTACCCCGTACTAAATTGAAATTGACCTCTTTTGAATCATTTGTTATTCATTTTGCCAACTTTGCCTTGAAGAATTTTCTGTTTTTAAGTATTTGAAATCCTTTACAATTTTTGAAGATGTACTATTTATTTAACTGATGTTGACTGATTTATTGATTTTTTAAAATTTCAAATGATGTGGATGCTAATTCGACCCCATTATATTTTAAAATTATTTTGTGAACTCCTATTTGTGAATCACCATTGATTTGAAATAGTGTGTTTATCTCTCCTTTCTTTGTGGCATATGTGTTGATTTCATCTTGGGATTCATCTGGATAAATAATTCCTATGTTGATCACATCTCCTCTAGTATAATTTTCAACATACCCAATAATTGTAATTTGTTGATAATTGTATTTTGATTGAGGTTGTTCAATTTGCTCTTTATCTACAGTGATATATGTTATTTTTTCTAATTCGGCAAATGCAAATTGTGTAACTCCCACCACTAGAATTCCTATCAACATTGGAAGAATTATTTTCCCATACATGTTCTTGCTGTATTTTTTTTGTATAAAAGGTGAGTGCAAACATTCCACTTTTGGAAGATAATCGCTTTTGTCTTTTCAAAACATTACAAAACTAATGACTGAAAAATGGATGTATTTTTATTATTTTACAGATTTTTTTATGATTTTAACCCTTAGATATTTACATAAATTCCGTCGTTTCTTGCTTCAACAGAATATGTTTCTAATTTTACATCTTTGAGATAGTCTTTCAATTGCCCTGTTTTGATATTGTAATGCCAAAAATGCAATGGACATTCTACAATATCTCCTTCAAGTTTTCCTGATGCAATCGATCCGTCTTGATGAACACAAAGATCATCTATTGCATGATATCCGCCTTGGTTAAATATTGCAATTTGTTTATTATCAATTTTAAAGGCCTTTCCTTTACCTGTGGCAATTTCTCCTTTTTCTGCAATTTTTTTCCAAGTCATACTTGCTGATTTGATGATTTTGTCATTTATTTAGATTCGCATGATAGAATTTTATACTCTTTCTAAAGCCAAATTGTATTGAGCAAGGTAAAGTCTAGCACAAAATTAATCCAAGACGGCAAATTGTCTTATGAATGGGCTAGATCTCACATGCAAATTTTAGACAATACTATTAATCGATTTAAAAAATCCAAACCTCTCAAAGGTGTTACAGTAGGATTTTGTTTACACATAACAAAGGAAACATCTGTTCTTCTAATGGGTGCAAAGGAACTTGGTGCTACTGTTGCATGTTGTGGTGGAAATCCACTTACAACACAAGATGACGTTGCAGCATTTTTGGCATCACAAGGAATTCATGTTTATGCATGGCATGGACAATCTGTAAAAGAATATGATTGGTGCATTGACCAAGTCTTGAATCACAAGCCTACTATTTTGACTGACGATGGCGCTGACATGAATGTAAAGGCACATTTTGATAATAGATACAAAAATATGAAAATTCTTGGCGCAACTGAAGAGACAACTGCAGGTGTAACTAGAATCAGGGCTGTTGCAAATCAGGGCAAACTTCGATACCCTGTAATTTTAGTCAATGAGGCATACACAAAACACATGTTTGATAATCGATATGGAACTGGGCAAAGTACAATCGATGGATACTTGCGTGCAATGAATTTGCTTATGGCATCCAAGAGAGTTGTTGTTGTTGGATATGGTTGGGTTGGTCGCGGCGTCGCATCACGATGCCACGGAATGGGTTCCAAAGTAATAGTAACTGAAATTGATCCTGTAAAGGCATTAGAAGCTCACATGGATGGATTTGAAGTGATGCCAATGGTACAGGCCTGCAAAATAGGTGATATCTTCGTCACTTGTACTGGAATGACTAGTGTAATTAGAAAAGAACACATTTTACAAATGAAAAATGGTGCTATCATGGGAAATGTAGGGCACTTTGATGTTGAAATTGATAGCAAATTTTTGCTAAAAGAATCAAAATCAGTAAAAAGAGTAAGACCAAACCTTGATGAATGTACCCTCAAAAATGGTAAACGCGTTTATCTTATTGGTGAGGGACGATTGGCAAATCTTGTTGCAGCAGAAGGTCATCCTCCAGAAGTAATGGCTCAGTCATTTTCTAATCAAATTCTATCTATCTTGTATATTCTCAAAAATCATGCAAAGATTGGCAATAAAATTATCAATGTTCCAGAAGAGATTGACAAACAAGTTGCAGTTGATGCACTAAAGGCAATGGATGTAAAAATTGACAAGCTCACACCAGAACAAGTCAAATATGCACATAGCTGGTAAAACTTCTTAACCCCAATTAGATTCCAAATTATGATAGATGAAAAATAAAGCAATCATTACTAGTGCATTACCTTATGCCAATGGAGAAATACATCTAGGACACGTTGCATCAACATATTTGCCGGCTGATGTCACCACAAGATTTCTGAAATTAAAGGGAGTTGAGGCTTACTATTTTTGTGCATCTGATGATTTTGGCACTCCTATTTTGATACAATCTGAAAAAGAAGGAAAAACACCTTCTGAATATGTAGCGCATTGGAATAAACGTGATTATGATGATTTTACTGCATTTGGTATTGATTTTGATTTTTTCTACAAAACAAGCTCTCCTGAAAATATTGCCTTTGTTCAAGACGTGTTTAAAAAACTAAACAGTGCAGGTCACATTTACGAAAAAGAAATTATCCAATTTTACTGTAGCAATGATAAAAAATTTCTACCTGATAGATATGTCAAGGGTGTTTGTCCTTATTGTAATGCCACTGATCAATACTCTGATCTCTGCGAAAGTTGTGGGCGTGTTCCTGAAGAAATATCTGATCCAAAATGTTCTATTTGTGGGCAAACTCCCACTAAAGAAAAGACAAGTCATTTCTTTTTCAAGCTTAAAAATTTTGGCGATTCATTATCCAAATGGTTAGATGAAAATGATAATCTGCAAAAAGATGTGAAAAAATACGTTCAAAATTGGATAAAATCGGGTCTAATTGACTGGGATATCACACGCGATATCTCTTGGGGTGTTCCAGTACCTCTTGAAGGTGCTAAAGACAAGGTATTCTATGGTTGGTTTGATAATCACTTGGCATACATTTCTACTGCAATAAAATTTCTTGATGATAAAGGCATAAACGGAAAAGAGTTTTGGAATTCTGCTGATATTTACCATTTTATTGGCAAGGATATCGTTTACCATCATTATCTATTCTTGCCTGCAATGCGTTTAGGGTTAAACAGCGAATACAAGCTTCCTGATTTTATTCCAACTAGGGGACATCTCACATTACAATCAAAGAAAATTTCAAAAAGCAGAAACTGGTACATTGGACTGAGACAATTTTTAGAATACTATCCAGCTGATTATTTGAGATATTATTTGGTTGCAATAAATCCATACTCTCAAGACGACTTGAATTTTGATTGGGATGAATTTACAAACAGAATCAATTCTGAATTAATTGGTAATCTCGGAAACTTTGTTAATCGTGCATTGGGATTTACAAAAAAAGCATTTGATGGAATAATTCCAGAAACTGAAAATTATGATCAAAAAGATATTGAAGCGGAAAGCAAAATAAAGAATCTTTCTGGGGAACTAGGAATATTGATGGAGCAAAATCATTTGGACAGAGCTCTAAAGAAAATCATGGAATTTTCATCATTTTTTAATCAGTATTTTCAGCACAAAGAGCCTTGGAAGAAAGGACCTGGAACTGCAAACTGTGTATTTTTATCCGTAAATGCTGCACGTAGTATGGCAATAGCATTGTTTCCATTTCTTCCAGAATCGTCCCAAAAGATTTGGGTACAGCTTGGATTTTTTGGCAAAGTCAATGAAAACAAATGGGATTCAATATCTGATATTGGTGTAAAATCAGGACATTTACTAGGCGATGTGTCTCCATTATTTGTCAAAGTAGAAGAAGAAGATATTGCAAAATACAAAAAACAACTAGGCCCATCACAATGACAAAAATCATTCCAAGAATATCCACTAGGGGATACTATGATTTGACATATGGCAAAACAATCAAAAAAAATTCTTATTTTTTATACCCAAAAAAAGATTTTGAGAAATTTATCGGCTCCCAAGAACTTGTCATAATGATTCATGGGTTGCAAAATGATAATGTAGGAGCCATTGCAAAAGTTATTTTGGCAAAAAACAGACTAACTCGTTTAGGTTATCGCTTTCCAGTTATTGGGTTTAGCTATGATTCCAATACTACTGGTGCACATTTGCTAAAACATGCTAAACGTGCACTTTCTGCCGGCCAAATAATTGCAAAGAAAAACGGTCGTAATCTTGCAATGTTTCTTGAGGATTTCAAATCTGCAAGCCCTAAAACTAAGATCCGTCTTTTGGGTCATTCTTTGGGGTCGCAGGTAATTCTAAGCGCTGTGGAATATTTGGCAAAAAAGAATCAAAACAATGCAATTATTGAAAGCGTTTACTTTTTTGGTGCATCCATTACTAGTGATGTTCCATCTTCAAAAAAATATAGAAAATTACTGGACAAAGTAATTAGAGGTAAGATTGTAAATTATTTTAGTCCAACTGATGCTGTCTTGAATTGGGCAAATAATGAGAAATTTGTTAAAGGACCACTTGGGTTAAATGGTGCTGTGGGTAAAACAATTTCAAAATATCATCAAAAACTAGTCAAGCCAAAAAATCATCGATTTGCAAGTTATGCTGCGGTATTGAATTCATTTCCATAATTTTTGTTTTAAAAATTAAGACTAGTGTAATTCATACGTCATTCTTTTATATTTATAATTAAATTCATATCTTATTACCAAACAGTGATGCCTACTTTGCCTTACAGAAAATCAATTCTTTATCATTTACACATAATAGATGAAAAATTAGATAGTCATGAAGAATTATCTGAATGCCCATGTTGATTAAAAATACCCATTTGTTGGTATAATTTCAGTTTAGTTTCAATAACATTTGGGTTAGGTTGGCGCCGATCTTTTTGACTTGTTGCTCTTGTTTTTCGTCTTTCATGGTACCGTCTAAATTGAAGGCTTTATGCGCTTTTGATATTGCTCTTGATTTGAAATGACAATCACTCCAAGGAAACAGAACCTTTCTTAACTAGGCTTAAAATAAAGTCAAAATTCACTCATAACTATGAAATCCATAAATTTTGTAGTCCTGGGAAAACAAGACATTGCAGCAGAGTTTGGCAAAAAAGGAACCGTAACTGATCTTTCTCTTTATGATAGAAAAGAATCCGATATAATCAAAACTTGGGTTACTCCTAGTGGATTTCCTGATAAAATTCAACCACTTTTGCAGGCAATCAATCTTGCAGAATATGTAATATTTCATGTCGATAAACTAGACAAATTTACTGGAGAGCAAATAATTGCACTTGATACTCTCAAAAAAGACAAAGGAATCTTATCTCATACTTTTGATGTAGATGAATCAAAATTAAATTCCATGATAAAGGGTACAGTAGTTGAAAAATATCTCAAAGTAGATCAAGACAAACTCAAAGAAGAAATGGACAAGATTCAACCAATTTCAAACAATGACTCTCCTAAACTAGTAGTTGATCACTGCTTTGATGTCAAAGGTGTTGGTACTGTGATTCTTGGCAAAGTAACTAGTGGAAAAATCAAACAATATGACAATCTCAAATTATATCCTGCAGGAATCGATGTGATGATAAAATCAATTCAAATGCATGATGATCCTGTTGAGGAATCTGTTTGTCCTGCAAGAGTTGGCTTGGCAGTAAAGGGTGTAAAACACGATGAGGTTGGAAGGGGAGATATCATTGCTCAAGCAAATACAGTTGATGTGAAATCTGAAATTGAGCTTGATTTTACAAAGAGCCCATTTTATAAAACCGACATTGCTCAAAATCAAGGATGTCTAGTTAGCGTGGGCTTGCAAATCAAGGCTGCAAAATTTTCATCTATTACTCCTTTAAAACTAACATTTGAAAAACCAATAGTATACAAACCTGGTGATATTGCAGTAATTCTAAAACCTGAATCAACTACCATTAGAATTCTGGGCAGCGGTCCAATAAAATAGAACATTCTATTTGATTTTAGACATCTCACGTTCATACAAAATTCAGAAAAACATGGTTAAAGTGTAGATTTATCAAAAGGAGAGCGGGGACATGATATATTGTATGATTTACTTGTTCAATCCATTCACTTATTGCAAAATAGCAAATACTGTAAAGGTAATAAAAAACGATTAACAGTAATTCAAAGTGCACTCAAACAAGCAAATCCATTGTTTGTATCAGAAAATCAAAATAATGAACAAACCACAAAATCAAACCCAATGATCAGTTTTAGAAATATAGAACATGCAGAACAAATTCCAAAGATTTTAGAGGAGTTTATGAATGATTTTGAGAACCAATGTCTTGAGAAAAATGGAGCGTCTGCAAAAAATTATTCATTATTCTCAGTTACTCTTCTTAAAATTATCAAAACTCTAGATGCAGACAAAAAAAGGGGTCTATTATCCGCGCATGCCATTAACGTACTCAACAAGATGTTTGTAAAGTATCCTGTAGAGTACAAAAAAAGAGCAATTAGAGATCCTTTAGGACTTGTATTTGTAATAACAGAACTTGCAATAGATGCAGAAAGAAATCTTTCAAGACCATATGAATTTGACATAACCATACTACTTCAAATCGCACCATTAATGCAACGGTATCATATGGAGTTTGACAATGCACTTTTACAGATCATTGATGAATTTAACAAAATGCCAAAGTTTAGACTAACTGTATCAATTGGAGAAAGACATAAAGAAATAGTAAAAAAGTTTTTACAGTATGGAATAATCCAACTCCCACTTGAAAATAAAATAGCCAGAGCAAAAAATATTCTGGAAAAAATAATTTATGAAAAAAATGATTCTATCGCATTAGCACATTACAACATGTTGAAACTTTGCTATGCTGATAAGGAGTTGTGCCCACATTTAGCACAAATTGCAAAAACAAAAAATAGAACCGATAGAAGATTTGCAAATACTATTTTGGATGAGGTTTCAAAACTCTAAAACACGATAGAATTACATGTTTACTGTTTTTTAGGTATGAAAGTGAATCTAGTGAATCCATTTTCTTTTTTTCATGAAAAGAGAATTCTATTTAACTGTGCAATCTAAAATAGACGGATTTAATTAAATCAAAATTTATCATATTTTATGCGTGGATTAATGATGGGCAGGTTTCAGCCTTTCCATTTGGGACATTTGGATTTAGTAAAACAAATTTTAGATGAATGTGATCAAGTAATTATTGCAGTAACTAGTTCTCAGTTCAATTACTTGGAAAAAGATCCTTTTACAGCTGGAGAAAGAATTGAAATGATACATAATTCACTAAAAGAATCTGGCCTTGATTTATCGCGATGTTTTATTATATCAATAGAAAACCAGTTCAATATTGCAACATGGGCTTCTTATCTCAAAACTGCATTGCCTCATTTTGATAAAGTGTATAGCGGAAATGATTATGTCAAAATGTTACTTGCAGATTCTAAAATTAATGTAGTTACACCAAAATTTCTAGATAAAGCACAATACAATGCAACTAATATTAGATTAATGATAATATCTGGTGATGATTGGCAGAACCTAGTTCCAAATGCAGTTGTTAAATTTTTACAAAAAATTAACGGCAAACAAAGACTGGATGTAATATCCAAATCTGATACAAAACCCACTGAGCATTAATGGAACCAATACGTGCTTGTCCTATTTGTCCAGATTGTGGCTCAAAGAGATTCAAACGACTACCTGGTGATATAGTCACAGTAAAATGTCGTGGTTGTAACAAAATAATTACAATTTAAAATTATTAGTTAATATTTGCAGTATTCTGAGGTGATATCATGGCAAAAACATGGAAAGATAAAGACATCAGTTTAGCTCCGCTAAAAGATCAAACTATTGCTGTACTTGGTTATGGAATTCAAGGTGATGCACAAGCTAATAACATGAAAGATTCAGGTCTTAACGTTATTGTAGGTCTTAAAAAAGGTGGAAACAGCTGGAAAAAAGCAGAATCTGATGGTCACACAGTAATGTCTGTATCTGATGCATGCAAAAAAGCCGATATTATTCACGTTTTACTTCCTGATATGATCCAGTCTCAAGTGTATAAAGATGAAATTGGACCAAATCTTTCCAAAGGAAAAGCACTGTCCTTTTCACATGCAGCTGCAATTCATTGGAAATGGATTATTGCTCCAAACGATGTTGATATTATTATGGTCGCACCAAAAGGACCAGGCTCTAAAGTAAGAGAAACGTATCTTGAAAATTTTGGAACTCCATCAATTGTTGCAGTGCATCAAGACTTTACTGGAAAAGCTTGGGATAGAACACTGGGAATTGCAAAAGCCATTGGTAGTGCACGTGCAGGATTAATTCAGACAACTTTCCAAGAAGAAGTTGAAACAGATTGGTTTGGCGAACAAGCAGACCTTTGTGGAGGATCTGCATCTATGGTAAAGGCCGCATTTGAAACATTAGTAGAGGCTGGTTATCAGCCAGAAATTGCATACTTTGAGGTTCTACACGAACTAAAACTAATTGTAGATATGATTCAAAGATATGGAATCAATGGAATGTGGAGACGTGTTAGCGAAACTGCAAGATATGGCGGTTTAACTCGTGGTCCAATGGTAATGACTAGTGAAACCAAAGATAACATGAAAAAAGTTCTAAAAATGATCCAAGATGGCACATTTAACAAAGAATGGATTAGTGAATATCAGAAAAATGGCAAAGATGCATTTGACAAATACATGAAAGAAACAGATGCACACCAAATTGAAAAAGTTGGCAAGCAAATGCGTAAAATGATGTGGCCTGACTCTACAGAATAATTTCTTATAACTTTCTTAGTTTTGAAACGCCAGTTGTAATATGATCAATGATATCTTTTAGTGGTGTTCCTGGACCAAACACTTCATCAACTCCTGATTTTTTAAGATCCTTTTTATCTTCTTCAGGTATGACTCCTCCGCCAACTACTAACACATCTTTGATTCCTTTTTTGTTTAGTGCTTGTACTACTCTTGGAAACAATGTGCCATGTGCGCCATTAAGCAAACTCATTGCAACTGCATCCACATCTTCATCTTCGGCAATCTGTGCAATTCTGTCTGGAGTAGCAAAAAGCCCAGAGTAAATTACCTCCATTCCTGCATCTCTAAATGCTCTACACAATACTAGGGCTCCTCTATCGTGACCATCTAGGCCCAATTTTGCAACTAGAATCTTGACACGTCTGGAAGATGTCTTTTGTTTCATGGCTTGTGCTATTCATTATTTTAAAGCCTTTATTTGATTTTCCATCTTTTTCATTATTAGAAATTTACATAAAGCGCTAGAAAAGTACCTTCACTGTGAAGGTAATTCCTGTAAACTATGCACTTGAATTTGAGCCTGTTTTTAAAAATTTTACCTTTAATGGAAAAGAGATAATCACTGTTAACTGCAAAGAGCATGTAAATTCAATCACACTACACTGCGCTGAGCTTAAAATAAAATCATGTCATGTTAGACATAACGGAATATCTGAAAAGGCAATAACCAAACTTGATGCAAAAAAAGAAGAACTAACAATTATCATTAAAAACAAAATCAAAGGTAATGCTTTTGTTGAAATTGAATTTACTGGAGAATTAAATGACCGTTTACTTGGGTTCTATAGAAGTCAATACAAACAAAATGGCAAGACAAAATATCTTGCAACATCACAATTTGAAGCAGCTGACGCAAGAAGGGCATTTCCATGTTGGGATGAACCAGAAGCCAAAGCAACATTTGATATTTCAATAATTGCAGAAAATAAGTTCACTGCAATTTCTAACATGCCCATTACATCAAAAAAGAAAATGAAAAATAAAACACTATACAAATTTGCAAAAACTCCTGTAATGTCTACATATCTTGTCTATCTTGGTGTAGGTGAGTTTGAGTATCTTACAGGTAAGATTGGTAAAATTCAAGTCCGTGTAATTACAACAAAGGGAAATAAATCAAAAGGCAAGTATTCACTTGAACTTGGAAAGAAACTACTTTTATCATATGAGAAATATTTTGGAATAAAATACCCTTTGCCTAAATTGGATTTAATAGCAATTCCAGATTTTGCTTCAGGGGCAATGGAGAACTGGGGGGCAATAACATTTAGAGAAACCATCCTTCTTTATGATCCAAAGACATCTTCAACTAGAACAAAACAATACATTGCTGAAGTAATCTCTCATGAGATTGCACATCAATGGTTTGGAAATCTTGTTACCATGAAATGGTGGAATGATCTATGGCTCAATGAGAGTTTTGCAACATTTATGGCAACAAAGTTTGTTGACAAGTTCTATCCTGAATGGGACTTGTGGAATCAATTTGTTGAAGATGCGATGAATGCTGCAATGGGGCTGGATTCATTGAAAAACACTCATCCAATTGATGTCAAAGTAAATTCAACATCCGAAATACGTGAAATCTTTGATGCTATCTCCTATGACAAAGGAGGTTGTGTTTTAAGAATGTTGGAGCATTATGTTGGAGAATCAAATTTCCAAAAAGGATTAAAGAGATATCTTGCTGATTTCAAATACAAAAACGCGGAAGGCCGAGATCTTTGGGATGCAATAGGCAAGATTTCCAAAATGTCTGTACGTGCAATGGTATTGACATGGTTAAAGCAACCTGGTTTTCCAGTAGTTGAGATAGAAAAACAAGACTCAACATTGCATCTCAAGCAAAGACGATACATGCTGAACTCTGATACAAAATCAAACAACGGTCTGTGGTCCATTCCTCTTTCTATAGGACTAAAAGATGAATTATTCCAGAAACTTTTTACAAAAAAATCAATGTCTGTAAAATTGCCTAAGAACAGTATTGGGTTTGTAGCAAATTTTGGAAGAAAAGGATTCTATCGCGTAAAATATGATGAGGGCACTTTACTCGATCTTAAAATGCTTGTAGACCAAAAACAAATTCCAGCAATTGACAGATGGGCCATTCAAAATGATCTGTTTTCATTATGCATATCAGGTGATGAGACTGTTCGTAACTATCTTGATTTTTCTGATGCATATTATGATGAAGACAGCTACTTGGCATCTGTAAATGTAGCACACAACTTGTCCTCGCTATATTTTCGAGCATTTGATGAAGAATTCTCTTCAGAAATTAGAAATTATGCCGTAAACTATCTAAAGAAAATTTTGTATGACTTGGGATGGAATCCTAAAAAAACAGACAAACATACTGATGCTATGATGAGAGGATTTGCAATCTCTACATTGGGTAAATTAGATGATGATGAAGTTACAATTGAATCAGAAAACCGTTACAAGCAATTCTTGAAAAATCCTAGTTCTCTATCTCCTGATTTAGTTGAGCCTGTTTGCTCTGTTATAGCATGGAATGGAAATTCTAAAACCCATGAGGAATTGACCCAACTCTACAGAAATGCAAAAACAATGGAAGAAAAACTCCGTTTCCTTGGGGCAATGTGTAGTTTCAAAGATGAAAAACTATTGCTAAAATCATTGAATTTCTCACAAACTTCAGAGGTTCGCTCTCAAAACATGCAGCTACCAATCATGAAAGTCGCTGCAAATCCATACGGTAAAAAAATTCTATGGCCTTGGCTTAAAACTAACTGGCCAAAACTCAACAAGAAAGTTGGCCGCGGTAATCCATTGTTTAATAGAATTGTTGCAAGCATCTCTTCTATTGCAGATGACTCTATGGAAAAAGAAATTCGTCAATTTTTCAAAAAGAATCCTACACCTGGTACTGAAAGGACACAAGAGCAAACTCTTGAACGAATTAGAATTAGTTCCAAATTCTTACGTAGCATGAGAAAAGAGTTTACTTTATAACACTTATGGCAAAAAAAATAATTCCTATAATTTCTATTGTTGTAATTACTGTATTGGGGTTGTTTTTTCTTTCAGATTCTGGTTCCAACAAAGATGTCTTAAAATCTACATTTGAAATCGATGCAACCTATTATGATGCAGGATATGTCCAGATTTCATATCTGGACAAATCAGCAAAGACTAATCATGTTGTATTGGAAATTTTGGGAATGGATGAATCTTTTCAAAAAACTTTGTCTGGCTCTAAATTTGTAGAAACTGTCCCATTTCCAAATATATCAAAATATGGATGGCAAGTTAATCCTGTGACATTTCTAATTGACCATGAAGAACTAGGAAAGGTTTCACTGAAAACTGAAATTCACCCATATGGCGAACCTGCACCTCCAATTATCTACGGCAATCCTTAGATGATATACAAGATTTTATTGCAGCTTTGAGGATTTACCATATGGATATTTCTGATTTAAAAAAAGGCAAAAGGGGAGCAATTGCCAAAGCCATCACCATAATTGAAAATGATCCTATTGAGGCAAGAAAACTGCTTAAAAAAATTTTTAAAGAAACTGGAAATGCATCCATAATTGGAATTACAGGACCTGCAGGTGCTGGCAAAAGCTCGCTTATCAACAAAACATCTGTAGCACTAAAAAAACTTCATACAAAACCAGCTGTTCTTGCAATTGATCCTACAAGTCATGTAACAGGGGGCGCAATATTGGGTGATAGAGTTAGAATGACCGAATCTACTGATTCTGGAACTTATATCCGTAGTGTTGCATCAAGGGGTGCCACTGGTGCCATTTCTAGATCATTGAGAAACAGTATTCGAGTTTTAGAGTATGCCGGATTCAATCCAATAATTATTGAAAGTGTTGGTGCCGGTCAAACTGAAATAGAAATTTCAAATATTGCTGACATTACTGTGGTTGTTTTTAATCCTAATACTGGCGATAGTATCCAAACCATAAAAGCGGGTTTGAGTGAAATTGGAGATATCTATATTGTTAACAAAAGTGATCTTGATGGAGCCAATCAACTCTTTGATGCGGTTCGTGATTACATTGGCTCATCTGAGAAAAATCCTGTTATCTTAAAGACTTCTGTTAAGAAAAATTCTGGAATATCTGAATTTGCCAAGACACTAAAAGAAATGATGGTTATAAAAAATAAGCATAAGCAAGAAACGGCTATGATTAGACTAGAGACTGAATTAAAAGATCTTATTTTAAATAATATGAGTGAAAAGATTGAAGCAATGCTTTATTCTGATAAAATGTTTTCTAAATATCTTAAAAAAATTCAATCAAAAGAAATGGATCCTTTTGATGCTGCTGATAAAATTACAAAGTCTTTGATAAAGTGAAAAGTATGGCTAAAAAACAAAATACCAAAAAGGAATCTGCAAAACAATATGTAACTGATTCTAATTTTCCAGTAAAGAGAATCTATCATAAATCCTCAAAGAAATATATCAAAGAAGATTCAGGTGTGTATCCATTTACGCGTGGAATTCATCCTGAAATGTTTCGTGAAAGATTCTGGACCATGAGGCAGTATTCTGGGTTTGGCGATGCAAAATTAACCAATGAACGATTCAAGTTTATGCTTGAAAAAGGCCAAACAGGTCTAAGCATGGCATTTGATCTTCCGACTCAAATAGGGCATGATCCTGATTCCACACAAGCGGAAGGTGAAGTAGGAAAAGTTGGTGTTTCAATTGCATCACTTAAAGACATGTTGATTGCCTTTGATGGAATTCCTTTAGGAAAAGTTAGCTCTTCTATGACAATCAATTCAACGGCATCAACATTGCTTGCATACTATATTGTAGTAGGTGAATCGCAAGGATTCAAAAGCACTGAACTAAGAGGTACGACGCAAAATGATATCCTCAAAGAATACATTGCAAGAAACACCTACATTTATCCTCCAAAGCCCTCAATGAGATTAATTGGAGACATGATTGGATACTGTGCTGATAAAGTTCCACAATGGTATCCTGTTTCAATTTCTGGTTATCACATGAGAGAAGCTGGATGTACTGCAACACAAGAAATTGCATTTACCATTGCAAATGCTATTGCATATATCCAAACATGTATTGATAGGGGACTAAAAATAGATGATTTTGCACCAAGACTTTCGTTTTTCTTTTGTTGTACCATTGAATTCTTTGAAGAAGTTGCAAAGTTCAGAGTTGCAAGGAAAGTTTATGCTAAAATTCTCAAAGAAAAATTCCATGCAAAGGATCCTCGCTCATTGCAATTAAAATTCCATACCCAAACAAGTGGGGAATCTCTAACTGCGCAGCAACCAGACAATAACATTGTACGTGTTGCAATACAAACAATGGCTGCAGTAATGGGCGGAACTCAGTCCCTTCACACAAATTCTAGAGATGAGGCACTGGCTCTACCTACTCAGGAATCTGCAAAAATTGCTCTTAGAACGCAGCAAATTGTAGCGCATGAAAGTGGTGTTACTAAAACTACAGACCCTATGGCCGGTTCTTATTATCTTGAGGAATTATGTGATCAAATTGAAGAGGATGTTTGGAAATATCTAAAGCAAATTGAAAAAATGGGAGGTTCCATTAAGGCAATTGAAAAAGGATTCTTCCAATCTGAAATTAGACAAAATGCATATCGTCTAAAAAAAGAGGCCGATGCTGGCGATAGAATCCTAGTTGGTGTAAACAAGTATTCTGAAGTCCAAGAAAAATCTCCTGAACTATTAAGAATCGATGGTAGAATTGAAATCCAACAAAAGAAGGCCCTTAAAGAATTAAGAGCATTAAGGGATAATAAAAAACTCGAAAAAGCATTATCTGCAATGAAAAGTGCTGCTGATACTGATGAGAATTTAATGCCGTACATCATTGCCTCTGCAAAAGCATATGCAACTACTGGTGAAATCAGCAACACGTTCAGAGAAGTGTTTGGTGAATATCGCCCAAAAGAGGTCTTTTAGATGAAAATAGATCATATTGCAATTGCAGTAATAGATGTAGAGGAATCCGCCAAAATTTACCAAGAAGCATTGGGTGTTCATAATGTTGAATTTGAAACGGTTGAAACTGAAGGTGTCAAAGTTGCAATCATTCATCTTGAAAATGGAAGAATTGAATTGATGCAACCAACTAATGATTCTAGTCCAATTAAAAAATTCCTTGATAAAAAAGGACCAGGTCTCCATCACATGGCTTTGGAGACTGATAACATTGAAGGTGAGGTTTCAAGAATGGAGGGATGTGGAATTCAATTTCTAGGAAAAATTAGGCCTGGTTCTGCTGGTACCAAGGTCACATTCATTCACCCCAAATCGCTTTCTGGTGTTTTAGCAGAACTCTGCTCACATCCAAAATAATTTCTCTATTTTCTAATTTATCATTCCATCATTTTTAGAGTATCTGATGCTGTAATTATTCCAATAATCTTTGATTTTTTTGATACAAGAATGCATTTTGAATATCTAATTAATGGAACAAGAACATTTGCCGGTGTATCATAATCAACAATTGGTGGTACTGGCTCCATAGTGTCTGCTAGTTTTGCATTTTTTAATTCAGATTCTCCCATGTCTGCCAAATGCTTGACAATTCCATCTTCTGATATTACTCCTACAAGTTCATGTCCATTAAAAATAGGAATTTGACTAATTGATGATTCATGCATTTTTTTAATTGCGTCATGTAGTGTATTACTTGGCTTTAGTTTTACCACGTCTTTGCTACAGAAATCTCCTGCTTTGTGAGATGATGATTTCCCCTCAAGATTTGCTAGGCTATCAAAAATTCTTTTAGCCGTTTCATAACTTGGTTGACTTCTGCCTGACTCTATTTGGTTGATCATCGAAGTACTTACTCCTGTCATAGTGGCAAGTGTTTTTTGCGTAATGCCTATTTTTAGTCTCATTTGTTTGATGGAATCAATTCTTGGTAGCAATTCGTATTGTTGTATGTTGACCTAGTTTTAAAATGTGCTTTGTCTGGTTATCTTCTTTTAGATTTGCTCTTTCTTACTGATTTCTTTACTGGTTTTCTTGCAGATTTCTTTGTTGATTTTCTTGAATTTTTTACGGCTTTTTTTGGCTGCTCAATTGCTGCCTGTGCTGCTGCTATTATTGCAATTGGTATCCTATGTGGTGATGCACTGACATAACTTAGATTTACGTTATGGCAGAATTTGATTGAGTTTGGGTCTCCTCCGTGTTCTCCACAAATTCCAATTTCCATGTTTGGCTTTATGCCTCGTCCAGCTGCAATTCCAATCTTCATTAGACTTCCAACTCCATTTACATCAATTGATTGGAATGGATTTCTCTCAAGAATTTCTTTATCCATATATTCTGGAAGGAATTTTCCTTCTACATCTTCACGACTAAAACTAAATGTTCCTTGTGTAAGATCATTTGTGCCAAAGCTAAAGAATTCTGCCGTATCTGCAAGCTCATTTGCAGTCAACGCTGCACGTACCACTTCGATCATTGTTCCAAAGTTAATTTTTAATTTCATGTTGTGTTTTAACTCCATCTCTTTTTTGATAGAATCATAGATTTTTTTAATATGATTTAGTTCAGCAATGCTACTTATCTGTGGAATCATAATTTGTGGATGTGCATTCACTTTATTTTTAGCCAATTCAGCTGCTGCTTCAAACACTGCTCTGATTTGCATTTCATAAATTTCTGGATAAGTAATTCCCACTCTGACTCCTCTGTGTCCCATCATTGGATTGATTTCTGCTAGTTCTCGTGCTCTTTTTAAAACAATTTTTGCTTTTTCCAATTCTTCTTTGTCATTTTTCATTTCCAACTTGTGAATTTTATTAGTTAATTCTTCAGGATTTGGCAAGAATTCATGCAATGGTGGATCCAATAGTCTGATAGTTACTGCATATCCTTCCATTGCTTTTAGAATCTCGATGAAATCACTTTTTTGTAATTCTTCTAGTTTGGCTAGCACTTTTTTTCGCTCTTCAATGTTTCCTGCCATGATCATTTCTACAAACAATCCTATTCTGTCGCTTCCATTGAACATTCTTTCTGTTCTACATAGACCAATTCCTTGTCCCCCGAATTCTCTTGCCAGTCTTGCTCCTTCTGGAGTATCTGCATTTGCTCTAACCCCTATTTGCTTGGCTTTTTGTGCCCATTCTAGAATCGTTTTGAAATCCTCTGTAATTTTTGGCTCTGTTGTTGGAATCTCTCCAAGATATACTGAGCCAGTACTACCGTCAATTGTAATTGCATCTCCCTCATGTACTATTTTTCCATCAACACTGCATTGTTTATTATCATAATCAATTCTCAAATCCGAGCAACCAACAATGCATGGTTTGCCCATGCCTCTTGCAACAACTGCTGCATGTGATGTTTTTCCGCCTCTACTAGTAAGAATTCCGACTGACTCAAAGAATGCAGGGACATCCTCTGGTTTTGTTTCTTCTCTAATTAGAATAACTTTGGCTCCGTTTTCTCCCATGGCAGTTGCTCTTTTTACATCCAGTACTGCTATGCCGCTTGCTGCACCAGGCGATGCTGCAATTCCTTTTACTAGTAGAGTATAATTTTTGATAGATTTTGAATCAATTGTTCTATGTAGTAATTGTTCTAGTTGCTCTGCATCTAATCTTGTCAGCGCTCTATTTTTATCAATTAATTTTTCCCTAACCATGTCTACTGATGTCTTTACCATTCCAGCTGCATTCATCTTTGCATTTCTTGTTTGTAGCAAGTAGAATTTTCCTTGCTCAATTGTAAACTCTATGTCTTGAGGTTCTTTGTAGTGTTTTTCTAGTCTTTCACATGTTTGTGCTAATTGCTCATATGATTTTGGTAATTCTATTTTCATCTCATCTACTGGTTTTCCCGTTCTTACTCCTGCAACTACATCTTCTCCTTGTGCATTGACTAGATATTCTCCAAAAAGATGTCTTGTTCCATCTCCTGGGTTTCTTGTAAATACTACTCCTGTTGCACTGTCATTTCCCATATTTCCAAATGCCATTGAAACTACATTTACTGCAGTACCATCTGCAATGTCTTTTGTAATGTTATTTCTCTCTCTGTATACGACTGCTCTTTCTCCCATCCAACTTCCAAATACTGCTTTGATTGCTAACTCTAGTTGTTCAGATGGATCAGAAGGAAATTTTACACCTGTGTGTTTTTCACAAATCTTTTTGTATTCTGAAACAACTGATTTTAGCGATTTTTCATTTAATGCACTATCTGCTTGCACAGCTTGGGTTATCTTTGCATTTTCTAACACTTCATCAAATTTCTTATCTTCAACGCCAAATACTACTTTGCCAAATAACTGGACAAATCTCCTGTATGAATCCCATGCAAATCTTGGGTTGTTGCTTTTCTTTGCAAGACCTTCTACTGTCTCATCATTTAATCCCAAATTCAAAATAGTATCCATCATTCCAGGCATAGATATTGCGGCTCCTGATCTTACAGATACAAGTAGGGGGTTTTCTTTAGAATTCCATTTCTTTCCTGTTCTCTTTTCAATTTTTGCAATGTTCTTTTTGACTTCGGGAATCAGCGTTTTTGGCAGTTTTTTATTATTGGTATAATACATTTTGCAAACTTCAGTAGTAATTGTAAATCCTGGAGGCACAGGCAGTTTGAGTCTGGTCATCTCGCAAAGACCGGCTCCTTTTCCTCCTAGAAGTTTCTTGTTTTTTCCATCTCCTTCATCATAAAAGTAAACTTGTTTCATTTTTTATCTAGATTATCAAATCAAAATCAGGGGTTTTTAAAGCATTGCCTTTGAAAACTCTTCAATTGCTTTTGTCCAGTTTTTTGCTTTGATTATTCCGCTTGCAACCAAAATTCCTTTGGAACCTAATTCCAATGCTTGTGTGACATCGTATCCTGAAACAATTCCTGCACCACAAAGCAATTTTGTTTTGTTGTTTGCACTATTTACCACATCTACTGATTCTGTAATAAGATCTGGTCTTTCTTTTGAAACTGCTTTTCCTGATCCAATAAGTTCTGGTGGTTCTATTGCAATATAATCTGGATTCAATTTTGTATATTTTTTAGCTTCTGCTACATCCTTGACACAAACAACTGAAATCATCTTTAATCCTCTTAATCTTAAAACAAGTTCAGTAATTTCTTTTTCCGAAATTCTATGTTCACTATGATTAATCAAAGAACCACTAACTTTGGATTTTTTCAACAATTCTGGTATGATAAATCCTGTCGTACTACCCATTTTTGAATTATCTACATGTTGTGCTAAAATTGGAATTGATCTATTTGATACCAACCCAATCAAGTGCTGTGGTGGTGCAACTGCAATTTTTATTTTATATTTTTTTGAAACCTTCTCTACAATCTTTACAAATTCTATTATTTTATCTCCTGCAATTTCTTCATAGTTTTTGCAATTAATTATGAACATCTTTCTTTGAAAATTTCACCATTGTATTTAATCCTTGATTGGATGTTTTATTGATTTATTTTTGATATTTTTTCATATCTTTTTTTCATGAATAAAACTATCATCATAAGAAAAATTGCTGCAATATTTGTGCCTATAATAAAGACATCATCAACTATAATTCCATAAATTAACCATAAAATGGATCCTCCAGAGATGAAAACCATTAGATATTTTGAAACATCTTTGAGGCTCTTTGTCTTGTATCCTTTGATAATTTGCTCTACCCATCCTGATAAAATTAAAACTCCTGCAGCTATCCCAAGTATGGTAAGTAAAGTCCCGTCAATTTCCACAATAAATCACTAATTCCAAAAAAATTCATCTAATCCAGTTTGTTTTGGTTTGCCTAGCATAGTTTGAAAATCCAAATCCAACGATGATGTGATTTGATCTAATGTGGCCTCCATAAACTCCATGTATTTTTTAGAGTCTATCTCTTCTTTTTTTGCTAACTCTACTGGCTTTACTCCTGGCTTGTTTAGAATTTTAACATATGATATTTTATCTCCTTTTTTTATTTCTCTGATTGATTCAAGTAATTTTGCAGCTCGTATGTGTTGTGGAACTGTTTTGATATATTCTGATGGTGCTTTGCTAATCATTACATTAAATGTCAGATCTTGTAGCGGTATCTCTCTTGCTTCTACTTTTTTTGCACAGGTTGCAATTTTATCTGTGATGTCTTTTTTTGCTCGCTCAAAATCTGAAACTGTTTGAACTTTGGATAAAACATCAAGTAATTCATAAAATAATTTTCTGATAAATGGTGGTGTGTGTGATTTTTTTCCAGTCAAACCTTTTACGTCTACTGTACCTGCGTTGGTTACGCCAAGATAATTTTTCTTTCTGTTACTTAATACACAGTATCTGTACACTTTGTCAATTTCCAAATCTACTCCATGATCTTTTTTTGCTTGTTCTATTACTTTGTGGATTTGCTCATCTGTAGGTTTTTTGATAAACAATGAATCTGTGTCCCCATAAAGAACTTCAATTCCTATCGCCTCACATTTTTTGATAGTCTCTAAAATTGTGAATCTACCAATGGCCGTTGTTGCCTCTGCTGCAGGAAGAAAATACAATGGAAAAATCTCTGCACCCATTACTCCATAGCTGGCATTTAGAATTACTTTGAGTGCTTGGCTAACTACCGTGTATTGCTGTCTTTGGTCTTCTGTTAGTGTCTCTTTTTTTGAGAGGCTTTTGTAGTAATTTACCCTCAAATCTCGCAGTGATCCGATAATTATTGCTGTTAGTCCATTTCTTTTTGTGCATGCCCAATGATTTGTTTGAGGTATGGTATTTTTCTTACATTCATCATGAGAGCATCTCACTGTCTCATATGAGATATTTCTTACCTTAATGATACTGGGATATAGACTTGCAAAATCCATTACTACTACATCGAAATGAATTCCTTCTTTTGGATCAATAACTAAGCCTCCTCTGTATTTTTTATCTTTGATTATCGCATCTGATGATACTCCTTCTGATCTTCTCTCGAGTTCTTCTCTTTTTGGAATCAATGCATTTCTTTGTCTGTGCTCGTAATACAGTAAACTTCTAATCCACTGTGATACTCCCATCCTTGCAATATCGTCAATTGGCATTCTTCCAATTCTGGCAATAATTACAAGCAAATCCATCAAAAGATCTTTGTTGAAACTTGTAAGCTCGTATGTTAGTAGTGCATCATTGTAACAATAGTTTGCAATTTGATATAGGCTGAGCTGATTAAATTCCAAACCATAATCTATTTTTTCTTTGTTTAAGAGTGCCTTTGATACACTGTTTAATGAAAAATCCGTATACTTTTGACTAAAGACATAAATCTGAAATGAACGATTTGAAAGTGTTCTATACAAATCAAGATGTACTCCATGTTTTAGTGTGGCAGAATCCTTCATCATGTATAGTGGGTTGTTTTCATTTTTTATTCCCAGTCTTTCTGCTCTGTTAAACAAATATGGTAAATCAAACTCATCTCCGTTGTATGTTACCACAAAAGGAAATTCTTCAATTATTTTAAACGCATCTAAAATCATCTCTTTTTCTTTACTCTGATCATAAAATACAATCTTGATATTCTGACCAAGTTCATTTACTCCTTCATCTGTGCCTTCTGTTCTTAGCACAAAAATTTGATCAAACCCATCTGTTCCTTTTAACCCAATTGCAGTGACTTTTTTTTCTGCAATCTTTGGGTCCGGAATTCTTCCGATTTCAGCCTCAACTTCTATGTCTACACTCAATCTTTTGATTCTAGGAATTGGCTGATTTAGTAAATCTGCCCAATCTGAAATTAATTCTTTGAACTCTTTTGGATCAACCATATTTTCGCTATCCACTTTGTCCCATAGCAGACTTTTTAGAGCAAGTTTAACCTCATCTGCTATTTCTAAATCATGTGGTTTTATTTTTCCGTCTATTACTTCATAATATTTTCCAACAATTAGTGATCTATCGTAAAGATAATTCTCATAATATTTGATATCTGATTCCCACGTCTCAATTATGTTTCTGATGCTTTTGTCTCCAGTAGTTCCTCCAATTGTAAGCGGATCTGCCACTGTTATTTTTGACATACTGATTTCTTCATCTTTTATCAAATCATAGCGTTTCACTGTTTTAATTTCTAAAATATCATCTCTTTCTTGCAGAAAATCCAATTCATCTATGGATAATCTGGAGTAGCAGTATGGTTTGTGTCCTGTTTCATCATGCCATAAAATTAATTTCTGTGATATTGGTTCATAGAATTTTAACACTGCAGATCTTGTTATGTTGTCATATGTTGCAGATACTAGCATTGATGGCGGCATTGATGTGATCTTTTCTGTTTCTTTAACGTTAATCTGCATGTGATCACTTAGATGGATTTTTCATATTTGCTAACTAATTCTTTTGCCCATCTGATAATTCTGCTTTTATCCAGATGAACAACTTCAACACCAGCTTCTTTTAATAATTCAAAATCTGTTTCTGGATAAGAATCAAGACAGACAAATTTTCTAATTCCAATTGTAATTGCCATTTTTGTGCATTCTAAACATGGAACAAATGTGGTATACAATATTGCTCCTGCAATTCCAGCTTCAATTCCTAAAATTGCACAATGCATTATGGCATTAGCTTCTGCATGATTGCAAAGACACCTATCCAACGATGCTCCTGATTCTATCTTTCCCTCCATTCTTAATTGACATCGCTTACACCCTCCATCAAAACAATTTTTAATTCCTGGTGGTGTTCCATTATATCCTGTTGCCAGCTGTCTGTTTTTACGTACAATTACAGCACCTACCTGTCTAGTCATACAATTTGAGCGAAGTTTGGCCAACTCTGCTTGAAGCATAAAATATTCATCCCAATTAGGTCTCTCAAAAGACTTGTTCACACAAATCATGCCTATTTGTTCAATATATTGATTCATGAACTTCCTTAATTGCATCCTGTCCAGAATTTCCAAATCACCCAAAGCTATCTTTTTTGTGTAATATCTTAAACACCTCTAATTATGATCTTATTTTATGATCTAAAATCGAATTTCATGCAACAGAACTGGAATAATCCACAATCAGAAGGTCTTTCAGACCATCTTCATGGACTAAAACAAGAATCACCATTAAAGCCCAGAATCCAAAATTCTCTTGTACAGTTAACTAAAACGGTATCTTCTCTTGATTACAAAGTAAAAGGTTTAGACGAAAAAGATTCAAAATTATTTAACAGAATTGTATTGGCAAAAAAGAATCACGATTCAACAACTGGTAGAGTACTTGCAAATGAACTTGTAGAATTAAGAAAAAATAAAAAAATTCTAACCACTCTTAAACTCTCATTAGAACAAGTTAATCTTAGATTATCTACAGTTCAAGATTTAGGTGATGCCATGGTTTCAATACGACCAATTCTTGCAACCATGAATGCATTAAAGCCAGCTTTAGGAAAAATTATGCCTGAAGTAAGCCATGAATTTGAATCACTATTTGGAATTCTAAGTGAATCTCTCTCTGGTTCATTTGAAGGAAGCTTTGAATCTGATGTATCATCTAATGAGGAAACTGAAAATATACTAAAAGAAGCAGCAGCAGTAGCTGGAACTCGTGTTGGTGACAAATTCCCATCAACTCCATCTGGGATCTCTTCATCTAGCTCTATTGGACTAGAATAACCAAATACTATCCAAAAATACCCTTCTTAGAATGATCTAGTGTGATGCATCAATTCTAATGAAATATGTGTGATAAATTCAATATGCCAGATCGGATAAACAAAAAATGTGAAAACAACAATATTGTTAGATCAATATTTTGAAGTAGCAAAGTATAATAGTTCAATAAATGGTTTGAAAAAAATAATGCAAAGTTCAAAAAATTATCTAATTGCAGTTTTAGCATTCTCATTAGTTTTAATTAGTTTTAATTCCGCATTTGCACAAGAAAGTTTTCTTGAAGGGATCTATGTCCCAACAGGTGATGCATTACAAGAATTTGCAGTAAGTGTTGCAGATAGTCTTCCAAAGATAATTGCAGCTGCTATTTTGCTTGTAATTGGTTTCATTGCTGGAAAACTAGTAGGTAGAGCCGCAACTAAAGCTACAGCAAGTATTCTCCAAAAAACTAGTCAGAAAAATCAAGAATTACATGTTGTAGAGGGAGTATATGGAAAATTCAACTCTGTAAAACTTATTTCAGCCACAATTCGTTGGTTTGTCTATTTATTCTTCATAGTTGCAGCAGTTAATGCATTACAGTTTGAACAACTTTCATCTGGACTTACAAACCTCTGGCTTTGGGTTCCGAATCTCCTTGCATTTGTATTGATTATTGTTATTGGTTCTATTGTTGTTAGCTATATCAGCAAATGGATTGAGCATCAATTATTCGATCATCATATTGCTAGTCCGCGAATTATAATAGGTATAATCAAGGCAGTTATTTACGGCATAGTATTTGCCATAGGTTTCACACAACTTGGTGTTGGCGAGAGTATAATTCCAATTCTAGTATCTGCATTTGCATGGAGCATTGCAGTCGCTATAGGTGTATCAATTGCAGTAGGACTGGGATTTACACTAAAAGATATGCTACCTGGCTCAATTATGGGTGCATCAACTCAGCGTTCTATTCTTAAAGTAGGACAAAAAGTCAAGATAGGTGAAGTTACCGGAACTATTACTGCATCACATTTACTTCATATCATTGTAACAAATGATAGAAATGAAAGCATTGTAATTCCAACAAAATCCTTGTTGAATCAGTCGATTACAATTTTTAACTAGATTTTTTCATTAAAATATACTTTATTCGTTATTTTAGATAAATCAAACTTGTAATATCAAAAACTCCATTAGGGTGATATTTTAAAACATATCTGTTGAGAGAAATATCCGAACCACGCCATCTTGAACCACATCTTAAGGAATCTAATGCAATGCGTGATTTTGTTTTTGGTTTTGGTGATGGAATAAATACATCACTAGGTATTGCTGCTGGAGTTGGCGGTGCTGATGTTTCAGCCAACATAATAATACTTGCTGCATTAGTTGGAATGTTTACTGGTGCAAAAGCAATGGCTGTTCAAAATTATCTTGCAGTAAAAACTCACAGACAATTACTGACATCAGAAATTGAACGTGAGAAATGGGAAATTGAACATAAACCAGATGACGAAAGAAAAGAAATAGAAGACATCTACATAGCTAAGGGTTTTTCGGGAAAAGAACTTGAAATGATTGTAGATAAGATAACTTCTGATAAGAAAGTATGGCTTGATACAATGCTCACAGAAGAACTTAATTTGAATTTAGATATTGCAGGAAGCCCTCTTAAAAGTGCACTGCGAATGTTTGTCTCTTTTCTAATTGGTGGAATGTTGCCAATATTGCCTTTCTTTTTTCTATCTGGATTGGATGCTCTTTTTGTTGCAATAGGAATTAGTATTTCCACATCTTTTACTGTTGGTGTTATTAAATCAAAAATGGCAAATACAAACAAGCTAGTTGGAGGTCTGGAAATGGCAGGTCTTGGCACTGGAATTGCCCTGATCGGATATGGTATTGGCAGTGAACTATCTAATTTAGGAATAATTAGCATCTAGTTACACGCTAGTATTTGACTTGTGCTGAACATTACTATGAATGATTTCTACGTTGCTGTTATATTCAAAATCGCTCTCTATTAAATATGAAATCATGGAAATGTTATCGATGTGATCTTACATTCAAGCAAGAACTACATGCCACCATACATCAAGATATTACAAAACACCCATTTAATCAGATTGGATCTTAGATTCTGGTAATTATCAGCTTACCAAAATGCAAAATTATTTTCATATCATTTTCATTTTTATCAATTTTGTTTTAACACCTAGATCAGATTTCCTTCTTTGATTTGTATAGGATAATTAATATACAAACAATCCCTCACAAATAAAGTGCTCAAGATTACATTGCTGGTTTTAGTTGCAATATTGTTTCCAATTACTGCTTTTGCAGAACCCATGATCGACCTGAGTACTTCTCAAACTGAAATACAACCTTTGGATTCTGTATTAGTTATTGGCAAGATAACTGATGTATCTGTTTTCAAACCTGTTACTCTGACTGTTATTTCTCCTGATGGAGAAGTTGTCTATGCCCCAGAATTGTCATTTGATGATGATGGTGTGTTTCAACGATTGATTCATCCTACACTTCCAAGTTTCAAGGTTGGTACATACACAGTAATTGCAAGTCATGAAGATACAGAAAAGATTGCACAAATACAATTCACAGTAGCAGGTTCAGTCATTCCTCCAAAAGAATCTCCTAAACCACAAGAACCTGAAATGGTCGATAATAAATCAGGTACTATTACTCTCTCTGTGGAAACTACTTTTGGTGATGATAAAATTATTGTAAACGGGAATACAATTAGTTCTGCCACTGACGTTACATTTACCGTAACTTCACCTAACGGAAATCTAATTTCAATTGCACAGGTAACCCCAAGTACAAATGGTGAGTTTTCAACAGTGATCATATCTGGAGGATCGATGTGGAAAGAAGATGGATTTTACACTATCACTGCAAATCAGGGACTATCATCAGAACATAAACAATCTATCAAAGTTGAAATAAGCAATGGTGTAGTTGTACCAGAATTTGGTTCAATTGCAGTGA
Source organism: Nitrosarchaeum sp. (assembly GCA_046712755.1). Lineage (GTDB taxonomy): Archaea > Thermoproteota > Nitrososphaeria > Nitrososphaerales > Nitrosopumilaceae > Nitrosarchaeum. The sequence continues at coordinate 28,107 of JBKKCM010000029.1, forward strand.
TGATTTTGGGTATGGCCATAATTTCTATAATTGCAGTCTCTGCAAAGTCACGACTCAATACTAATCCAAAATACTAAATTAAAATTAATTTTTTAATTAACATTATGTCCCACATGTTTTGCATCTTCAATCTGTAAAAACTGGTGTTGTTGTAGTTTTAGATAATTCTATGAGACAATTTGTATTTTAAATAAATTCTAAACATTACTAGTGATGACAATATTATACTTACTGCTATGGCAAATGCTACTGAATAACCTATGGCGTTTGAAACATACCCGGCAGTTAAAGCTCCCAAGAATATTCCTACACCTGTCATAAAACTATTTACCCCTAGATATGTTCCTTCAAAACCTTTAGGAATTGCTTTGAAAATAATTATTGAGTTTGACACACTAAAAATAGAAAATGCTGAAACCATCAAACCCGATGAAATAATTGCCATCCAAAGTGAATCCATCCCTGCCATGTTAGGAATTAATGATGCAGCTATGATTATTCCTAGAACTCTTGGCAAATACGATATTTGTGTTGCATGTTCTTCCGTGAGTCTTGAAATCAGACGAGGAACAAAGAAAAACATTGTAAGTAATACTAATGTTTGAATCATGTACACTAGAAACACTTCGGAATTTGTAAAGTCAAATTTTTTTAGAAATGGGATAAATGCTGTAAAGTAAATATTGCTTCCAAAATAAAATAAGAAATTTGTAAGAAAAAGTATCCCTATCTCATGAGACATTTTTCTCTGGAAAATTGATATAATTGGTTTAAAATCATGTGGATGAGGAATTTTAGTAAAGATAAACTGAAAATTTAACCTAGTATGATCAAAAATATGTCTTATTCCATATATTGAATGCACTATTGTATGTCTTTCTATGATGCTTTTACTGCCTACGCCAATACTTAGAACTGTTGCAATTACACTTACCATAGCACAAAAGAGAAAATATGGTCTAAGATCAAAAAATGTGTCCCAAATAGAACCTACTAAAAATGCAGTTAAACTTCCCAAACTCGTTATGATTGAAATCTGTGTAAACAGTTTGCTCCATTGGTTGTTTGAGACTGATTCCATTACTAGAACTTGTGTTACTGGATTTTTTCCAATAATGAAAAACCCAGCAACTGATGAAATTATGAAAACTAAATTCAAATCAATTGTCAAAAATAATCCAATACTGCAAATTGTAATTGCTGAGAAACAAATAAACAATATTGCTCTCTTTATGTGATATTTGTCAATAACTTTACCCCAAAAAACTGCCCCTATTGCTGATAACGCATAATGAAGTCCTATCACAATACCTACATCTACTACATTGCCTCCAAGAAAAAGAACATACAATGGTATGACAATATGTAGTCCTTCTGCTGTTATGCTGGCAGGTAAAACAAAAAACATCCATTTTCTCAGACTTGTTTTCAATCTCGCATCACATTCTCTTTGGATAATACTTTGATATCATATACGAAGTCAATATTTTGATGTCTTGTCTTTACTTGAAAAAGATATTATGGTTTGAAGATTTGACATAATAACAAAAAGAATTGATTTATTTTGCGATACTATAAATTTTTTACAATACTGTTTTCACGTTTTAGGCATAGTTCTCGTTAATAAGAAACTAGAAACTATACAATAGCTAATACTTTACTACACGAAAGCATAAAATCGATAAAATCTGACTTTAGTTCAGAGATCTTTGGAATATATTGACCGAAAATATGTACAAAAAAATTCAATCGAAAAAAGAGAATATCAGGTAAATCTTGCAAATCAGGCAATGCAGGAAAACTGTATTGTGGTCTTACCAACTGGCCTAGGAAAAACTGCTATTGCGTTACAAGTTATTGCAGAATATCTGTCAAAAGGAGTAGGGGGCATTTTATTTTTAGCTCCTACTAGGGTTTTAGTCAATCAACATTATGAATTCTTAAAACAAAATCTTACAATTGATGATATCTCTTTGATAACCGGAGAAGATACAATCCAAAAAAGAACAAAACTTTGGAATAGTAGTGTAATATGTGCAACACCTGAAATTGCAAAAAATGATTTAGATAGACAAATTGTTTCTCCAGATCAATTCAGTTTGGTAATCTATGACGAAGTTCATAGAACTGTAGGTGATTATGCCTATTCGGGAATTGCAGAGAGGTTTGCAAATTCCACTTCAAGAATTCTTGGAATGACTGCTACGCTTCCAAGTGAAAAAGACAAAGCAACTGAGCTTCTAACTAAACTACGAATTTCAAGTGTAGCTGAAAGAACAGAAGATAGTCCTGATGTAAAACCGTATACTCAAGAGACAAACACTGAATGGATTAGTGTAGATCTTCCACCCGAAATGAAAGCAATTCAAACATTACTAAAACTGGCTTTAGATGAACGATACAATATTTTAAGAAAAAATGGAATTAAATTAGCAGAACAACAATCATTATCTGCTTTATTGCGCATTAGACAGTTTGTATTAAATCAAAACAGACGGTCTGCAAAACCGCTATTTACTGCAATTAGAATTCATTATGCCTTGAGTATTTTGGAAGCTCATGGAATAACATCTTTTTTAAAATTTTGTGAGCGTGCAAAAATAAAAAAAGGTGTAGGGGTAAAGGAATTATTTGAAGTTGATCCTAATTTTACAAGGGCAATATATCTTGCAAAAGATGCTCAATCAAAAGGGATAGAACACTCTAAAATTCTAAAACTCCGAGAAATTATAGAATCTGTTCCAGGAAAAGCTCTGATATTTACAAGCTATCGTGATTCAGTTGATGTAATTTTTAATAAATTAACTGAAATGAAAATCTCTGCTGGAATACTGATTGGAAAATCTGGCGAAACCGGTTTAAAACAAAAAAAACAAATCCAAACAGTACAGGACTTTCGTGATGGGCTTTTTAGAGTGTTAGTTGCAACACGTGTGGGCGAAGAGGGGTTGGATATTTCTGAAGTAAACCAAGTTATTTTTTATGATAATGTTCCAAGCTCAGTTCGTTATATTCAAAGAAGAGGTAGGACTGGAAGAAAAGATACTGGTAAGTTAGTTGTGCTTATTGCAAAAAATACCATAGATGAGACCTATTATTGGATTGGAAAAAGAAAGATGACTGCTGCAAAATCAATGGGTGAAAAGATGACAAAAGTGTTGCAAAAAAACCAAGAAATAGAATCACAAAAAACCGGATTAGATGCATTTCTCTAATTTTGAAAATATTCTGATCAAATACAAAAATCTATACTATTATCATTTTATTCAAATCTTTTGATTATGTGATATCCAAATTCTGATTTAATTGGTTCAGACATCTCTCCAATTTGTAATTTGAATGCCGCATCTTCAAATGGTTTTACCATCATTCCTTTTGTAAAATAACCTAAATTCCCATCTTTTTTTGCACTGCCTGTATCAATTGATAGTTCTTTTGCTAACTTTCCAAATTTTTCTCCATTTTTAAGGCGTTCATAAATTACTATTGCTTCACTTTGTTTTTGTACTAAAATATGTGAACATTTTATTTTATTTGACATATATGTCGTAACTTAATTTCATCTTTTTATTCCTTTTTCTATTTCACTTGATAATCTTTTTGATTGTTTCAAAAACTGTCTCGATTTTAAATGGTTTGACGATTATTGCGGTTGCGTTCAGTTTTTCTAATTCTTGTATTACATCACTTCCACTATTTGCTGTAATCATAACCCCATTAGCTTTGGGATTTTTTTCTTTGATTTCTTTTAGTGCTTGAATTCCACTCATATTTGGCATCATCACATCTAAGAAAATCAAATCTGGGTTGTATTTTATGTATAGTTTCACTGCATCTTTTCCATCATGTCCAATTCCAACAACCTTAAACCCTCCCATCTCTAAAATGTCTGAAAATACATTGGTTATGTCTTCATTATCGTCAACAATGACTACTCGATTAGACTTTGCCATGATATTTTCTATTTTTAATCCTCCCAAAAATATGATTTATCCAAAATAATCAATAAACAATTTTTTTGGTTGTATTAAAGATTATTTATTTTAGTTGTGAATCTATAATTATATTATGTTGTAAATCATGCTTTCATTGCACGTAGAATTGAGCATTGCTCTTGTTGAGAATCATTTAGTTGAACACTAGCATTGATCTTATTTGAATTTATTTCTATTTTTAAATTCTTAAATACACAAATATATTTAAAAATTTTTTTATTTTCTTTAATCTCAAATTCAATCGGAATTAAAAATCCATCATATATCAATTGATTTATTTTTCTATAACCTGATGTCTGAGGTAAGTCACATTCTTTAATTATTTCATAGATAATCTTTGGTGTTACGATAACTGCTTCAATGATTTTCTTCTTTTCTAAATCTCCGAATGTTTGAATTATGATTGAATTGATGCTTGGATCAGAAATTGTAACCCAATTGTCATTTGTTTTCTTTGTTTTTGAATCAAATATGTTCTCACAAAATCTATGTTCTAATCCCTTTGCACCTGTATTTCCAAATAATTCTTTTAAAACAAAATCTATCTTTTCAAATTCTTCTAATGATTGATTCCATGACATACCATATTTTTCAAATAATCTTTGTTCAATCTTTTGAACTGTTTTTATGCCCAAATTTTTTTCAATAACCTCACTTAATGATTTTGCAATTATGTGATTAAATCCCGGCATACTTCAAATATGAAGATCATACTAATTAATATTGGCAAAATAACTTTTAACCTTCACATCTAAAATAATCAAGATAGATTTTGCTCTGGTGTTTTGTGCTCTCTTTTGACCTTTTTCCAAATATGAATAATACCTGCATAATTTCTGGTTGTTTTGACTATCTTGTTTTTGTTCAAAGCATCATTTCCAAATTTGGTAAATATTTGTTATATTCTATTATTTTAGTAATAATTTGGAATGATTCCTGATGAGGCAGAAAAATTACACCTTTTCATGAATACTATGCTAGACGATCTAACTGTAATTGGGTTATCTGTTGGAATGCTTGAAACACATTGCAAGCAACATATTGATGAAGAAGCTAAGAGGTATTTTCAAAATATTAAAAATCATTGTAACAACATCATTAAAGCCATCACCGAAAATAATCCATCTATAAAGAAAAATTAAAAATTATGTCATTTTAATACATATACTAATTTTATCTACTCTAAAAATTAAAATCGTTTTATATTAAATGTGTTTTATTCTTCCATTATATGTAAATTTATGAAATTTGGTTGTATGTCAAAAAAATAACATACAGTAGATTATTGTTATATGAGAAAAATAATGCATATGAATGGCTCTGTTATCGTAATTGATGATGATGAAGATATTTTGGAGTTATTAACTGAGTATCTATTACTTGAAGATTTTGATGTTGTGGGACGCGGCACTGATGGATTAATGGCAGTAAATCTGTATACTCAACATACTCCTGATTTTGTTATAATGGATATTGCAATGCCCAAATATGATGGCATATATGGATTAGAAAATATAAAAAAACTTAATTCCAATGCAATTGTAATCATACTTACTGGAAACAGTGACAAATCTATCACTCAAAAAATAATTCAATTAAATGCTACTACAATCTTAGAAAAGCCATATCCAGTTGAAAAATTAGTAACAGTCCTTAAATCCATTAAAAATAATGCTCAGTATCAAAGTTCTGGCACCCTATCTTAAAAAGTTATTAATCCTACGTACATTGATAATCTAGATTGCCATTTAAAATTCAGTATAAATTTCAAGATGAGGCTGAAATTTATTACTGTATAGTTTCATACGAGCAATATCGAAATTTTTGTGCATTACCTATAATACAGGAATGTAAAATAATCAAAGGAAATCAAATAAACACAAAAAAGAATCTTGCTGAAATACAAAATGCACTAGATATGGCATATCAAAAAGATACTACACACATTCGTAAATTATCTGCAAACTCTTCTTTGTGACTTTTATTATTTGAGCCTGATCTTGTTTTTTAATTAAATTTCTAGTTTGTGCAAATGCGCAAACTAATTTTTATGAATCCCTGTGTTTTTCTTATATTATGAAAATACTCCATATTGAAGATAATCCTGAAATAAGTGAGGTATATTCAGACATTCTAAAAACTAAAAATCATGATTTTGAGAGTGCAATTGATGGAAAACAAGGTCTTGATCTGGTACTAAAAAATCAATATGATTTAATTTTACTTGATATGTGTATGCCTAATTATAGTGGGATTGACTTTCTTTTGGATTTGAATGATAAAAAATCATCTGAAATAACAAAAGTTGTTGTAGTTAGTGCTCTTGAACTTGATGAATACCAAGTCAAATTTCTCAAAGAATTAGGAGTTCGTTCAACACACCAAAAACCAATCTCTGTTCAGGGACTTTTAGCACAAATAATGCCTGAAATTACTACTTAAATTACAATTTTATGATCTTTTCTGATTTATTCCCCAACTTAATTT